>NZ_KV804733.1:37330-74599 GCF_001811425.1 Peptoniphilus sp. HMSC062D09
AAATCTTGCTGTTTCTGTAATTGATGAAGTGGAAGAAGCCATGGAACACTACCAATTTTCTGTTGCCCTAGAAGCAATTTGGAAGTTAATCAGAAGATCCAATAAATATGTTGATGAAACTGAACCTTGGAAGCTTGCAAAGGACGATGACAAGAAGGATAGACTTAACACTGTTTTATACAACTTGGCAGAAAGTTTAAGAATTGTTTCTGTTTTAATTTATCCATTTATCAAGGACACTTCTCTAAAGATTAGAGAGCAACTTGGTGTAAATGGCGAAATTAATTGGGAAGATGCAAGGACTTTTGGTTTAATAGAAGACGGTACTAAGGTTAATAAGGGCGAAGTTATTTTCCCAAGACTTGACATCGAAGCTGAAATTGATAGATTTAACGAAGAAAACACTGCTCTTTTGAATTCTAGAGTTATGGCAGAAGCTCACCAAGATAAAGAAGCTGTAGAAGATATAAAAAAGGAAATTAATATAGAAGATTTTGCAAAGCTTGATATTAGAGTTGCAGAAATTGTTGGTGTAGAAGATCATCCTAATGCTGATAAGCTTTATGTCCTAAAATTAAAAATTGGCGACATGGATAGGCAAATTGTCTCTGGCATAAAGGAATACTACAAGAAAAATGAATTGATTGGCAAAAAAATCCTCATGATTTTAAATCTAAAGCCAATTAAATTAAGAGGCGTTGAGTCCAATGGTATGCTTCTTGCTGCAGAAGATGATGAAGGAAATTTAAGTCTTGCATCAACTTTAGCTGACGTTAAATCAGGAGCAAAAATTAGTTAGGAGAGACTATGATAGATTCACATGTGCACTTAGACGATGAGGCCTTTAACGAAGACCGCGAGGACATAATAAAAAGTTTAGGTGAAAATGGAATAGAACTTGTTATAAATAATTCTTCTGACCTCCCTTCATCAGAGAGGTCAGTGGAGCTTGCCAATAAATACGAAAATATTTACGCAGCTATTGGAGTTCATCCTCATGAGGCAAGGACTTATGATGATGAGGTCGAAAAGAGACTTATTGAACTTTCGGGGGACAAAAAAGTCCTGGCAATAGGAGAAATTGGTCTTGACTATTATTACGACAACTCTCCAAGAGATGTGCAAAAGAAAGTTTTTAAGAGGCAAATTGAGCTGGCAGCTAAGCTAAAGAAAAATATTGTAATTCACTCTCGCGACGCAGCAAAGGATACCTTTGACATCTTAAAGGAAGCTCACGAGAAATATGATTTCACAGCTTTAATTCACTGTTTCTCCCAATCTGTGGACATGATGAGAGAGTATTTAAAGATGGGGGACTACATCGCCCTTGGTGGCGCAGTTACCTTTAAAAATGCAAAGACTCCCAAGGAAGTTGCCAAGGCAGTTGACCTTGATAGACTCCTTCTTGAGACAGACTGTCCCTACATGACACCTGTTCCCTATAGGGGCAAGAGAAATGAGCCGAAGCTTGTGAAGTTTACCTGCCAATACATTGCAGATTTAAGGCAAATGGATGCAAGTGAGCTTGAAAAAATTACTGGGGAAAATACAAAGAGGTTTTTTGGAATATGAAAATGACAATTAAAGAAGTAATTGTCGCTGAGGGTCGTGACGACGAGATTGCCATAAAAAAGGCAGTGGATGCAGAGGTTATTACCACTCACGGCTTTGCCTTTGGCAGAAATTTAATAAATCTTTTAAAAGAAATGGACAAGAAAAAGGGCATAATCATCTTCACAGACTCGGACTACATGGGCTCTCAAATAAGAAAGAGAATTGCTGATGAAATTCCAAATGCTAAACACGCCTACCTTTCTCAAAGTGTTTCCACAAAACATGGTGACATTGGCGTGGAAAATGCCTCTGCCGAAGAAATTTTAAAGGCACTACAGGCAGCGCGAGCTACAAAAACTGATGCCATAAGTGAATACACTATGGATGATTTAATAGAAAACAGACTTATAAATTCTGAAGATGCAAGTGCGAGACGCGAAAAACTTTCGGAAATCCTAAAAATAGGATATGGAAATGGAAAAAAGACCCTTCATAAATTAAATTCCTTTGGCATTACAAGGGAAGAATTTGAAGAGGCTATGAAGGAAGTGAATTCCCATAGATAGATTATATAAACCAAGCAAACTTTCAGAGATCCTTACTAAGTATGGATTTAGATTTACAAAATCCTTGGGGCAAAACTTTTTAATCGACGGAAATATTGTGAGAAAAATTGCCGACGCAGCTGAAATAAGTGAAGATGACAATGTCCTTGAAATTGGTCCTGGAGTTGGAACCTTAACTGAAGAATTGGCTCTCAGGGCAAAAAAAGTTCTTGCAGTTGAAATTGACGAAAAGTTAAGAGACCTTCACAAGGAAACTCTTGCCCTAGATAATGTTAAAGTAGTTTATGGAGATTTTTTGGACTTAGACTTAAAAAAACTTTGCCAAAAAGAATTTGGCGACGAGGGCTTTAAGGTGGTTGCAAATCTTCCCTACTATGTGACAACGCCAATAATTGAAAAATTAATTTTGGCTCAGGTAAATTTAATTTCCATTACAGTAATGGTGCAAAAGGAAGTTGCCAAAAGACTTGCAGCAGAGCCAGGAAGTAAAGATTATGGCTCATTATCTGTCTTTATAAATTATTACACAGATTGCAAGTACAAATTTCAAGTGCCAAGTTCAGTTTTTATGCCAAAGCCCAATGTTGAATCGGCAGTTGTGAACTTGAAGATGAAAAAGAGAGAAGAAGTTGACACAGACTTTTTATTTGAAGTTGTTCGTGCAGCTTTTACAACTAGGAGAAAGACTATTTTAAATTCTCTTTCCAATTCAAAATTAAATTACACAAAAGATGATATAAAAAGAGCCCTTGAACTAAGTGGCATTGACGAGAGCAGAAGAGCTGAAACTCTAAAGCTTGAAGAATTTATTGTTTTAAGTGTAAATTTTAAAAGTGTGGGGTAACAAAAATGAAGGATAAATATATAGACGAAATCTCAAAAAAAGTTGAAAAAGATATTTCTAACTTCAACAAAGAAGAAGACTTAATAGAAATACTTTCTCAAATATTTAAAGCCCTATCTGATCCTACAAGGATAAAGATTATTTATGCGCTGATGAATGGGCCACTATGCGTATCTGATATTTCAGTCTTGCTTGACATGAGTCAGTCTTCCATATCACATCAGCTTGCACTTTTAAGAAATCAAAACTTAATAAAGGTAAAGAGAATAGGCAGGAGAGCCTACTACTCCCTAGATGATGAACATGTCCTATGTATATTTAAAGACGGACTAGAACACGCAAAACACAAATTATAAAAATATTAGGCATAAAAAGCTTAAAGAATTTGCTTCACTTATACTAATGGAGTATAATAAAAGTAAGTAATGAGGAGGAATAAAATGAGTAAAGTAACAGTATATACAAGTAACACTTGCCCTTATTGCACAATGGCAAAAGATTATTTAAAGGAAAGAGAAGTAGACTTCGAAGAAAAAAACGTTCAAACTGACAAAGAAGCAAGAAACGAACTAATGGCAATGGGATACACTGGTGTGCCAGTAATCTGCATTGACGACGAACAAATCGTTGGCTTCGACAAAAATAGATTAGACGAATTATTAAAATAATTTTAAAAATTAGAAGAGGAATAGATGCTTTTTAGGCATCTATTTTTTTGGGAGTGAAGATGAATTTACTATCAGTATTTTTAATTGGAGTGGGACTTTCCATGGACGCCTTTGCGGCAGCAATATGTAAGGGCCTCTCCATTAGAAAAAATTTTTTAGAAAAATCCTTTGTCATTGCGCTATTTTTTGGAGTCTTCCAAGCATTGATGCCCTATATAGGTTATCTCTTGGGCTCAATTTTTGCAGAAAAGCTTCAAGCAGTGGACCACTGGATAGCCTTTGTCCTCTTGTCAATTATTGGGGTGAACATGATAAGAGAATCAAGGGACAAAACTTGCACAATTGAAGAAGATAGGCTTGATCTTAAAAACTTATTTATGCTTGCCATAGCAACATCAATAGATGCCCTTGCAGTGGGAGTGTCCTTTGCCTTCTTGAAGATAAAAATATCTCTTGCAGTATTTGTAATTGGACTTACAACTTTTGTCATTTCCTTTTTGGGAGTGAGAATAGGAAGGGCCTTTGGCATTGCCTTAAAGGACAAGGCACAAGTGACTGGCGGTTTAATTTTAATTTTTCTAGGACTAAAAATTTTAGTTGAGCATCTAGGCTTACTTGCCTTTTAATTTAATAACATTAGAACTCTCTTAGCTTAGGCTGGGGAGTTTTTTATTGGAAAAATTTATCTGAAAATAATTTTTAAGCAGATAAAAATTTTTAATCAATTTTATTTAAAAGAGGGCAAAGATTTTCTAGGATAATAAAAAAAATAAAGTTTCATTTAGTCAAAGATTTTGCATGAAAAATAAAATTTTCTAAAAAAATAATTCATAATTAAATCTTTTTTTAACAAATGTAATTAATATTTAAAAATTTATAAAATTTGTTTATTTGAATGAAAATACTAAAAAGGCTTTCCTTTATTTTACTCATCTTTTCATGTATAATTAGTTTGGAAAAGATTTAGATTAATTAATCATACATAGAGATTTTAATTGAATTAATCATAGGTCTTTGCTATAATAATCTTAAAAGTTGGAATGGATTCCGTAATATGAAACCACATTGGGAGGTGTGATAATGTTAGGAGATGTTACTCTTACCATGGGAGAGGCCTTTGGTGTAGCATTGACAGGACTAAGCGTAGTTTTCTTGGCCCTTATAGCTCTACTAATTGCAATTATAATAATTAGTAAGATAGTTGGAGGCATTCAGGGTAAGGCTGACGCTGGAAAGTCAAATCAAGTAGCGGCGCCTGCTAAGGCAGCACCAAAGAAAGTAGCGGCTGATAATTCAATGGACCCTGCACTTTTAGCAGCAATAGTTGGAGCAATCAGTATGCAAGAAAGATCAAGAGTTGAAAGTTTTAGAATTGTTTCTATAAACGAAAAAAAATAAATTATTTTAAATTATTCTATTATTTATGAAAAGGAGAAATTAATGAAATATCAAGTTAAAGTAGATGGAAAAGTTTTTGAAGTAGAAGTTGAAAAAGTTGGCGGAGGATACCAATCTCTTACTCCAGCATCACTTACAGCAGCACCTGTTGCAGCTCCAGTAGCACCACAAGCAGCACCAGCACCAGCTGCACCAGTTCAAGCAGCAGCACCTGCACCAGCAGCTCCAGCACCAGCTCCAGCAGCAGCACCAGCAGCATCTGGTGGAAGCGGAGATGTAATTTCACCAATGCCAGGAACTGTTCTTAGACTTAATGTTAACAATGGAGACACAGTAGCATCTGGAGATGTAATTCTTATTCTTGAAGCTATGAAGATGGAAAATGAAATCGTAGCTCCATGTGCAGGAAAAGTAACTCTTAAAGTAACAGCCGGAGAAACAGTAGATACTGACGCATTACTCGCAGTCGTTGAATAATAGGAGGTCGGAACATGTTATTAGAAACATTACAGGGGATTCTAGGTGAATCGGGATTTGCATCATTACAATGGCAAAATGTGGTAATGTTTATTATATCCTTCATTCTTATTTATCTAGCGATTAAGAAAGAATTTGAACCATTATTACTTCTTCCAATTGCCTTTGGTATGCTTTTAAGAAATTTACCACTTACAGGCTTAATGGAAGTTGGAGATCCATGGCAATCTTCTGGAGTTTTGGCAATCATGTATAATGGTGTTAAGTCAAACTTATTCCCATGCTTAATTTTTATGGGCGTAGGAGCTATGACTGACTTTGGACCACTTATTGCCAACCCAATTTCATTACTTCTTGGTTCAGCAGCACAATTTGGTATTTATGTTGCCTTTATCGTTGCTGTTAAACTTGGTTTTACTGGACCAGAAGCAGCATCTATTGGTATTATCGGTGGAGCAGATGGACCTACAGCTATATTTACAACATCACAACTTGCGCCACATCTTTTAGCACCAATTGCAGTAGCAGCTTATTCATACATGGCACTTATCCCAATGATTCAACCGCCAATTATGAAGGCACTTACTACTGAAAAAGAAAGAACAACAGTTATGACATCACTAAGAAAAGTAACTAAACTAGAAAAGGTTATTTTCCCAGTTGTAGTTGTACTTTTCACATCACTACTTCTTCCAGATGTAGCACCACTTCTTGGTATGCTTATGCTTGGAAACCTATTTAAGGAATCAGGAGTAGTAGCTAGATTATCTGACACTGTACAAAATGCACTAATGAACATTGTAACTATTATGCTAGGAACAACAGTTGGAGCAACTGCAGATGGAGCAACTTTCCTACAACCTGCAACTATTAAAATTATTGTTCTTGGACTAATGGCATTTTGCTTTGCAACAGCAGGCGGTGTTATTTTTGGAAAAATCTTATATATTGTAACTGGTGGAAAAATAAATCCACTAATTGGTTCAGCTGGTGTATCAGCAGTTCCAATGGCAGCTCGTGTATCACAAGTTGAAGGTAGAAAATATAATCCTACTAACTTCTTACTAATGCACGCAATGGGACCTAACGTTGCGGGAGTTATTGGCTCAGCCGTAGCAGCAGGTGTATTCTTAATATTATTCAGTCATTAATTCATTCAGCTCCATAGTGAGCTGAATATTTATGCAATCAAGTTATATTTAACAAAGGAGGTTTTAACTTGAGTAAAGTAATGAAACTTAAAGACGCCATAGCAAAATATGTAGAAGATGGCGATGTAATTTCACTAGGGGGATTTACAACTAACAGAAAACCTTACGCAGCAGTAAATGAAATTTTGCGTCAAGGTCAAAAAGATTTTATCGTTGAAGCAGGACCTGCAGGGGGAGACTGGGACACACTAATTGGAGCTGGCAGAGTTAAGGCATACATAAATTGCTATACTGCTAACTCAGGATATACAAATGTTTCAAGAAGATTTAGAGCAGCAGTTGAAAAGGGAGAACTTCTTATGGAAGACTACTCTCAAGACGTTGAAATGCAAAGAATTCACGCAGCTGCACTTGGACTTCCATACCTACCATGTAGACTAATGATGGGTTCAGGTCTAGTTGATGAATGGGGTATCTCTAAAGAAGAAAGAGAAAAGATTGATAAACTTCCAAATGACAAATTTATCTATGTAGAAAACCCATTCAAAAAGGGAGAAAAACTTGTTGCAGCTCCAGTTCCTGAAATTGACACTGCAATAATCCACGTACAAATGGCTTCTCCAGACGGAACTACTAGAATTCTTGGAAACACATTCCACGATGTTGATATTGCAATCGCAGCTAAAAAAGTTATCGTAACTTGCGAAGAACTTGTAAGCAACGAATACATCAAAAACTTTGATGCAGCTGACAACAAGATTCCTGGATTCTGTGTTGATGCAGTAGTTCATGCACCATTTGGAGCTCACCCTTCACAATGTTATGACTATTATGATTATGATGCTGATTTCTACAAAATGTACAATGTTAAATCTAAGACAGAAGAAGATTTCAATGCTTTCTTAGATGAATGGGTATATGGAGTTGAAGATCATGAAGCATACCTTAATAAGCTTGGAGCTACAAGACTAATTGGTCTTAGAAATGTTCCAGGATTTGGTTACGCAACAGACGTACTAATGAAGGGAGAAGATAAATAATGGCTAGATATGATAATTATACAAATAAAGAAATGCAAGCAGTTACAATTGCTAGACAAATTAAGAATGGTCAAATAGCAATTGTAGGAACAGGACTACCTCTAATTGGTGCTTCTCTTGCAAAAGCAGTTTACGCTCCTGATTGTTATCTAATTGTAGAATCAGGACTTATGGACTGTGACCCAATTGAAGTTCCAAGATCAGTTGGTGACAACAGATTTATGGCACACTGTGGAGTTCACTGGACAAATGCAACTTATGTTGGTTTCCAAGCTAATGAATGGAGACATGACAAGAAGAGAATGATCGCATTTATCGGTGGAGCTCAAATTGACCCATACGGAAATGTTAACTCTACAGTAATCGGTGACTACCACCACCCTAAGACAAGATTTACAGGTTCAGGTGGAGCTAATGGTATTGCAACTTATGTAAATACTATTATCATGATGCAACACGAAAAGAGAAGATTTATAGACAAGGTTGACTATATCACTTCTCCAGGTTGGATTGATGGTCCTGGCGGAAGAACTAGAGTAGGTATTCCTGAAAATGTTGGACCACAAATGGTTGTAACTGACAAGGGTATCTTGAAGTTTGACGAAGATACTAAGAGAATGTATCTTGCTGGATATTATCCTTCTTCTTCACCAGAAGATGTTATCGAAAACACAGGATTTGACATTGATGTATCTCGTGCTGTTAAACTTGAAGAACCAGATGAAGATGTAATTAAATTAATAAGAGAAGAAATAGATCCAGGCGAAGCTTTCATTAAGAGACCTGTAGAAGAATAAGGAGGACACATGACTCAATATTCACTTGCTTCATATTTCCAAAATATGAAGACAATTGGAAAGCCTTTAAGAGAAGTTGATGAAGAAAACTTCAATCAATTAAGAGAAATTGAAGAAGAAATTAGAGTTTTTGCTGAAAAAGCTCTAGCTGCTGGTAAACCAGATGAAAAAGTAAATGAACGTGGAGAAATGACAGCACTTCAAAGAATTGCTGAACTTATCGACGAAGGAACTTGGTGCCCACTTAACACAATTTACAATCCTGGCGATAATGACCATGGTACAACTGGTGTTGTTAAGGGACTTGCAAAAGTTGACGACAGATGGGTTTACATTGTTGCATCTGACAACAAAAAACTTGCAGGTGCATGGATTGCTGGACAAGCTGATGACCTTCTAAGAGCATCAGATACAGCTGAAAGACTTAGAATTCCACTAGTTTATATATTAAATTGTTCAGGTGTTAAACTTGACGAACAAGAAAAAGTTTATCCAAATAGACGTGGAGGCGGTACTCCATTCTACAGAAACTCAAGACTTAACCAATGTGGAGTTCCTGTAATAGTTGGTATATACGGTACTAACCCAGCTGGTGGTGGATACCACTCAATTTCACCTACACTTATAGTTGCTCATAAGGATGCAAACATGGCTGTTGGTGGAGCTGGAATCCTTGGCGGTATGAATCCTAAGGGATATATCGACGAAGAAGGAGCTAACCAAATTGCAGACCAAGCTGCACACGCTAAGAAAACTACTCCTCCAGGAGCAGTTGGCGTTCACTTCGCACAAACTGGTTTCATGAGAGAAGTTTATGTTGAAGAAGAAGGAGTACTTGAAGGAATTAGAAAATATCTTTCAATGCTTCCAAAATTCCAAAGAGAATTCTTTAGAGTTGATGATCCAAAGAATCCACTATTCGACCCTAACGACATGTATTCACTTATTCCACTTAACGGCAAAAAGGCTTACGATATATATGATGTAATCGCTAGACTTTTTGACGGTTCTGAATTTATGGAATACAAAAAGGGATATGGTAGAGAAATGGTAACTGGACTTGCAAAAGTTAATGGACTTCTAGTTGGTGTTGTAGCTAACGTTCAAGGTCTATTTATGGGCTATCCAGAATACTACAATGATCCAAAACACATCTCTATTGGTGGAAAACTTTATAGACAAGGTCTAATTAAGATGAATGAATTTGTTACACTTTGTGCTAGAGACAGACTTCCTATTATCTGGCTACAAGATACAACAGGTATCGATGTAGGTGACGATGCAGAAAGAGCTGAACTACTAGGACTTGGTCAATCACTAATTTATTCAATCCAAAACTCTGACCTTCCACAAATGGAAATTACAATGAGAAAGGGAACTGCAGCAGCTCACTATGTACTTGGTGGACCACAAGGAAACGACACTAATGCCTTTTCACTTGGTTCTGCAGCAACTGAAATCAACGTAATGAATGGAGAAACTGCTGCTACTGCAATGTACTCAAGAAGACTTGCTAAAGATAAAAAGGCAGGAAAAGATCTTCAACCTACAATTGACAAGATGAACGACTTGATTCAAGATTACAATGATAAATCAAGACCATTCTCTTGTGCAAAATATGGTCTAGTAGATGAAGTAGTAAACATGAACCTATGGAGAAATTATATTATTGCCTTTACTGAAAGTGCATACCAAGACCCAGCTTCAATTTGTCCAGTTCATCAAATGCTTACTCCAAGAATTATCAGAGACTACGACAGAATAAATAATATTAAATAATATAAAATATGACAACTTATTGGATAATCTTAAAAAGGATTATCCAATATTTTTGTATATTCCTTATTTACTTACTATAAGTAAAATATACTTTTTAAAAGCAATAAATAGTAAATCATAAAAGCTCTAAAACCCTTGTAATTTCAAGTATCTTGGCTTGTGATTTTTGACAAAGATACATAAGTATAGTAGAATTAAGAAGAGTAAGATATTAATTTTAAACCAAAGAGGAGATTGTATGGCAGAAGCTATTTATACAATGGGAGTTGATATTGGTTCAACTGCCTCAAAGAGTATTATTTTAAAGGATGGCAAAGAAATTATTTCAACTTCTGTTATTGATGTTGGAGCAGGAACTAGCGGTCCATCAAGAACAATTAGTGAGACTCTAAAAAATGCCAACATGACAAGGGAAGACATTTCCTATGTTATGGCTACTGGCTATGGTAGGGCAGCTCTTGAAGAAGCTGACTTCCAAATGTCTGAACTTTCTTGTCACGCTAAGGGAGCTTACTTCTTATTCCCAAATGTTCGCACAATTATTGATATAGGCGGACAAGATGCCAAGGCTCTTAAAATTGGAGACAATGGTATGCTTGAAAACTTTGTTATGAATGATAAGTGTGCTGCAGGTACAGGAAGATTCTTAGATGTAATCGCAAAAGTTCTTGAAGTTGATGTTTCTAAGCTTGAAGACTTAGATAAATTATCTACAAAAGATGTAAGTATTTCGTCTACTTGCACAGTTTTTGCTGAATCAGAAGTTATTTCACAACTGGCAAGTGGATCGAAGATTGAAGATATAGTTAAGGGGATTCACGACTCCATAGCTGCAAGAGTTGGTTCTCTTGCCAAGAGAGTTGGACTTAATGATGATGTTGTATTTACTGGTGGCGTTGCTCTTAATAAGGGCATGGTTAGAGCTCTCGAAGAAAACACTGGACATAAAATACACACTTCACCACTATGTCAACTAAATGGTGCCCTAGGAGCTGCACTATTTGGTTATCAAAAATGTAAATTGGAAAAGTTAAAAGCTAATAAAAAAGCTAATGCATAATTTATTTTAGGAGGTAAACTATGGCTGAAATTCAAAAAATACCTGGTAAAAAACCAAGACCAATCGAAGGACATATTCCTGCTGCTCAAGCTCTAAGAAATGTAGTAGATAGAGTTTACGGTGCAGCATGGGATGCAAAGAAAAGAGGAGAACTAGTTGGATGGTCATCATCTAAATTTCCTATTGAACTTGCAAAGGCATTTGGACTACACGCTGTATATCCAGAAAACCACGCAGCTACAACTGCAGCTAAAAAAGACGGTTTAAGACTTTGTCAAACAGCTGAAGATATGGGATATGATAACGACATTTGTGGTTACGCAAGAATTTCTCTTGCTTACGCAGCTGGAGAACCAACTGACTCAAGAAAGATGCCACAACCAGACTTTGTTCTTTGCTGTAACAACATCTGTAACATGATGACTAAATGGTACGAAAACATTGCAAGAATGCATGACATTCCAATGATCATGATTGACATTCCTTTCCAAAACACTGTTGATGTACCTGAAGAAAAAGTTGATTACTTAATGGGACAATTCGAATATGCTATTCACCAACTTGAAAAATTAACTGGCAAGAAATTTGATGAAAAGAAATTCGAAGAAGCTTGTCAAATTGCAAACAGAACTGCTGCTGCATGGCTTAAAGCTTGTTCTTACATGGCTTATGAACCATCTCCACTTTCTGGATTTGACCTATTCAACCACATGGCAGACATCGTTGCTGCAAGATGTGAAATTGACGCAGCTGAAGGTTTTGAACTTCTAGCAGCTGAATATGAACAATCAGTTAGAGAAGGAACTTCTACTTGGGAATATCCAGAAGAACACAGAATTCTATTTGAAGGTATTCCTTGCTGGCCAGGACTAAGACACTTGTTTGAACCACTAAAACAAAATGGCGTTAACGTAACTGCTGTTGTTTACGCACCAGCCTTTGGTTTCCAATATACAACTGTAAGAGAAATGGCTGCAGCTTACTGTAAGGCACCTTGTTCAGTATGTATCGAAGACGGCGTTGAATGGAGAGAAACAATGGCTAAAGAAAACGGAGTTTCTGGAGCACTTGTTAACTACAACAGATCATGTAAACCATGGTCAGGAGCAATGCCTGAAATCGAAAGAAGATGGAGAGAAGACCTTGACATTCCAGTAGTTCACTTTGACGGTGACCAAGCTGATGAAAGAAACTTCTCACAAGAACAATATAAGACTAGAGTTCAAGGTTTAGTAGAAATTATGAATGAAAGAAAAGCAGACAGAATCGCTAAGGGCGAAGAAATCTACACTAATTTCGAAAACACTAAAGAAACTGACTGGTCTAAGACTACAATTTAATAGAGGTGCAAAATGACTGATATAAAAGAATTATTAAAAGAATTTAAACATATAGCAGAAAATGGAAGAGAACAAATTGACAAATATCTTGCTGAAGGCAAAAAAGTTGTCGGTGTATTCCCTTACTATGCACCTGAAGAAATAATATATGCAGGTGGACTTGTTCCTTACGGAGTATGGGGCGGACAAGGACCTATTGACAAGGCAAAAGAATATTTCCCAACATTCTACTATTCACTAGCACTAAGATGTTTGGAAATGGGTCTTGACGGATCTCTTGACGGACTTAGCGCATCAATGGTAACTACTCTTGATGACACACTAAGACCATTCTCTCAAAACTATAAAGTTTCTGTTGGTAGAAAAATTCCTATGGTATTTTTAAACCACGCACAACATAGAAAAGAAGATTTTGGTAAAACTTACAATGCAAAAATCTTTAAACAAGCTGCTGAAAGATTAGAAGAAGTTTGTGATGTTAAAATCACTGACGAAAACCTAAAGAAAGCTTTCGAAGTTTACAACGAAAACAGAGCTCTTAAGAGAGAATTTGTTAAATTATGTGGAGATTATTCAAAGACAATTAAAGCATCTGATAGATGTAATGTACTAAAGGCTTCTTTCCACATGCTTAAAGACGAACACAACAAGATGCTTAAAGAATTAATCGAAGCATTAAAGGCAATGCCAAAAGAAGAATGCACAGGACCAAGAGTTGTAACATCTGGTATCATAACTGACAACCCAGCACTTCTTGAAGTTCTTGACAACTTTAACATTTGCGTAGTAGCAGATGACGTTGCAAGTGAATCAAGAGGATTTAAAGTTGATGTAGATACATCAATCGAAGATCCATACATGGCTCTAGCTGATCAATTCGCAAGAATGGACGAAGACCCAATTCTTTACGATCCAGATATTTGGAAGAGACCAAAATATGTTGTTGACCTAGCACTTGATAACGATGCTGACGGATGTCTATTATTCATGATGACATTTAACGACACAGAAGAAATGGAATATCCATCACTAAAGAAAGCTTACGAAAAAGCTGGCATTCCACTAATTAAGATGGGTTATGACCAACAAATGACTGACTTCGGTCAAGTTAAAACTCAACTTGAAACATTTAACGAAATGGTTCAACTTAATAGAATGTAATAAATTTAAAAATAAATTTTAAGGCGCCTTATAATGGGCGTCTTTTTTTGTAGAATTCAAGAGTAAAGTCGCCTTTGTAAAAGGATGTCTATGTGATAGAATTAAATTAAATTAATTAAAGGAATAAGCTATGGAGAAAATATCTACAAGAGATTACAATTTAGATTTAATAAAATTTTTTGCAATTATTGCAACTATTTCAATACATGTACTTGCCCCAGGAGCAAATTATGAAGTGGGCTCAAGTTCCTCAAAGTTTTTTATACTTGTAGGATCCTTTTTTAGATTTTGTGTGCCTGTTTTTTCAATGGCAAGCGGATATCTTCTCTACACCAGAGATGATATAAATACAAAAAAGATTTTAAGAGACATTTTTAAATTTCTCTTGTTTTTTATTCTTGCAGAATTTTTTTATAGATTTATTTCCTGCCTATACATTAAATATTACTATCACAGTCAAATAGATTTTATTGCCATGAAAAATGATTTAATGGAGGGAAACACTAAGACTCATCTCTACTACATTTTTATAATAATTTTAATATATGTTTTTGCTCCAGTGGGAAATTTTTTAGTCAGAAGGGAAAATGGCGAGCTTAAATACTTATTAAAGGCTTGGATTTTTCTTGCCCTTAGCCTAGTATTTTTGGTAAACTTATTTGATTTAAAGGGTCTAAAAATTATAAAGTCCTATGAGTTAAGTGGTCATTATAATTATGTATTTTATGCACTGCTAGGCGCCTACTTTAAAAAATATAAGAAAGATTTAAGTCAAAAAAATATAATTTTTTACCTTGCAGCCTTTCTTCTTTCCTATATTTTACTTGTTCTTACAATATTCATGACAAGTCATGAGGAAATAAATTTATTTACTTGGCACAGCAACAATATTTTAATATTTGGCTTGGCATTTGGAATTTTTGGGACGGGAATGAAGATAAATTTAAAAAATGAAAAGTTTAAAGCCTTTTTAAAATTAGTTTCCCAAAATATTTTTGTCATCTATTTAATTCATGTGGCTTTTTTAGATTTTCTTAGCATCCACAAATTGACCTACATTAACTTTCAGGGACCCGAAAAAGTTTTTATTGCACTGGGAGAAATTATTTTTATATTTATAATTTCACTTATGACATCAATAAGCTTAAGATTTATTAAAAATAAAATTTTTGCAAATTAAAAAGACTGCTGCATCAAGCAACAGTCTTTTGTCATTTTCTTATTAGTCTCTCTTTACAAGGACATTTTCTTCAAATGCTCTTTCGTCAAATTTTTTTATTCCAGCTGGTACATGAGCTTCAGTGATATTATTTTTTCTGAAAGCATACATGTCAATTTCTTCAATATTTTCTGGTAATTTAATTTCTGTAAGTTTGTTTTTATAGAAAGCACTTACTCCAATAAATTTAACTGTTTCAGGAATTTCAATTTCGCCAATTTCATTTAATGAGAAAGCATTGTCGCCAATGTATTCTAATTCTTCAGGCATTTTAACATCAGTTAATTTGTTTCTGTAGAATGCGTAAGCATCTAATTTTTTTACTGAATCAGGAATTTCAACTTCAGTTAAGTTGTTAACGCCAAAAGCTTCGTACCTAATTTCTTCAACAGTTTCAGGAATTACAACTGAGTTAAGTTTTCTTCTGAAAAAGCATTGTTCTCCAATTACTCTTATTTTAGTTCCGTCTGGACCTTCAGCAGGCACTACCATATCAAATAATTCTTCATTTTTGATTTTGTCTTTGCCCTTTCTTGTCATTCCCTTTAGCACATTGCCATCAAATATAAAATCGTCAAACTCCCAAGGTTTTTCCATAATATGTATGTCCTCCCCCTACATAAATTTTTTCTTACTTATATTATAACATAGTAGCTGAGATTAATAAAGGAAGGTTGTAAAATAGAGAAAGGATGAACACTTTTTTTAAATAAAAAGAACTTTGTTACTAAAAGTTTGATTTAAGAAAAATATGTTACGAAATATAAATAATAAATACTTTAATTGGGTATTATTATAATAGGAAAATATTTTAGAACAAAAATAGGTAACAAGTAAGTAATAATTTTGTAAAATTTAAATTATTTTACAGGAAAAGGTAGTCATTATTTGACTTGGAGGACCTTTGTCGTTATAATCTAGTAAAGCAAAATATTGAAGACAAATTTTAGTGGAAAGGTATTAAGAGGAGGAAAAAAATGGAAAATAAAAACTTTTTTGAAGATATGATGGAAATGCAAAAAAATATTTTTGAAAATCAAAAGGAAGCTTATAGTAAATTTATGGAATCTTTTAAGTTTGGAGATTTCAATCCCTTTGCTGGAAATATGTTTGTAAACAACTTTAAAAACCCAATGGACTTTTTCAAGAACTACAGAGAAATCAATGAAAATTTTGAAAATAATTTTAAAGATTTCTTCGCACAAGTTCCTGGCTACAAGGAATCTTTGGATTCTTACAACAAAAACATGGAATTTTTGAACAAACTTTACCTTGCTTATGGCGATTTTTATAAGGACTTAGATCTTGTTTCAGCTCAAAACAAATTAATTGAGTTATTTGAAATTTATAGCGACGAGTTAGTTGAAATGTCTAAAAAATATTTCTACAAGAGAATTCCAGATAGCTATTACAGAGTTCTTGAAAACTTTAATTTAGAAAAATTTATAAGACCTGCCATAGAAAATTCAAAGAAGTCTATTGATTTTTATGAAAAAGCAATTCAAAATAGACCAGAATTATTAGTTGCAGATGTAAAAGAATTTTACCAAGGAATTTTGGACAAGATTTTTGAAATGCCAACTATTGGTGTAAGTCCAGAAGATAAGGAAAAAACAAGGAGAGAACTACAAAATTATCTTGACCTTGAACTTAAGCTTTTAGATTTCAATTTATTCCTTGAAAAGAAAAATCAAGAAACAGCTTTAAAGGCTCAAAGAGATTATATCAATGGTCTTGAGTCTGAAGCTTCACTAGAAGATTTCGCAGATTTCTTCAAATTCTACATGAGTAATTTTGAGAAAGCTTACAAAGAACTTGTAAACTCTGATGAATACAAGGAAAAGGCTCAAGAAGTTTTAGATGTTGTTGAAAAGAATAAAGAATCTTACATGGAAAAAATTGCAGAAAGATTAAAAGATTTTCCAATTGCAACTGCTAGCGATGCAGAAAAATTCATGGGCGAAGTTGAAGGACTTACTAAGGGACTTGACGATGCAAAGAAAGCTAAAACAAGCCTTGATAGAAAAGTTAACAAGATAAAGAACGATTCTGAAAAAGAAATTAAGGCTCTTAAGGAAGAAGTTGCAAAACTAAAAGAAGAAAATGCAAAAGCTGAAGTTGATGCAGCTCTTAAGAAAGAAATTGAAGAAATGAAGAAAGAACTTGCTGCTTTAAAGGCACAAGTTAAGGTAAAATAAAACATAAGAATCTTCTCCTAAAAAGGTCTGTGGGTTTTCCTGCAGACTTTTTTTTATGCCTTAAATTATTTTTGTCGACAATTTAAATTGTAAGGATAAAAATTTATGCCCACTATAATTTATTGATAAACGATAAATAATTATTGTAATTCATTAAATAAAGTGATATACTTCTAGCAAAGGGAGGTTATTATGAAATCATTACGAGTAAAATTTATTGGCGGGCTCCTCTTCATTGCCCTATTTATTTTGGCGGGAGGCTCTTATGGACTGATAAAAATGTCTAGCTTCATGGCAAAAATTTATCCAATGTTCATGAACATGAAGTATCCCATGCTAGTTTTGTGCCAGGGAATAATTATCGCCTTAATTCTTGCCCTTCTATTTGGACTTTTTGCCCTAAAAAAATATGGTGATGACAAAATTTTTGAGAGAGGAATGTTATTTGACCTTCAAATCATAGCCCTCTCCTTTATAGGAATTTTTTTCTTGGCAATTCTTTCCATAATTTACACAAATTTTAACCTAGATGGGTCAATTACTAACCTAATTTTTATAGGGGGAGCAATTGTTGCCATGCTAATCGCACAAATTTTTCTTCTCCTATGCGATTTGATTAAAGAAGGAATCGCCCTAAAAGAAGAAAATGATCTGACGATTTGAGGTGGACCATGGGAAAAATAATTGTTGATTTAGATGTGGAACTTGCAAAAAATAAAATGTCTTTGACAGAATTATCTGAGCAAGTTGGCATAACCATAGCCAATCTTTCGATTTTAAAGACAAATAAGGCCAAGGCCATAAGATTTTCCACGCTTTCAGAAATTTGCAGAGTTTTAAATTGTGATGTGGGCGATATTTTAAGGTACCAAGGTGATGAAGATGAGTGATAAAAAATTTAAAAGAGTTTTAATTATAATGTCCATAATTTTTCTGGCAGCTATTCCACTTTTATTTTTACTTTCAGATAGTAGGGACCAGTCAGTAAAAGAAGTGGAAAATAAATTTGGTATAAGCTTTCCTAAAAGCGTGAAGAGAGTAAGAGAGCTTTATAAAGAGCCAGACTTTCACGGAGACGGCGAGGCTGCAGTTTTATTTTCTGTAGACAAAGCTGATATAAAAGAGATAGAAAGCAGTCTTAAAGATTATAAAGTTCAAAATGATGAAAATGTAATTTCTCAAATTTCTACTTGTCTCAATGCAGTTAAGAAGAGAGGTTTTGACACTTCTATTGATTTGAATAATGAAGTTTACTTTAAAGCAACATCTGACAATGTCTTTAATAATATGTATGGCAACTTCATCGCCCTCATAATAGACGAGGAAAAGGGCGAAATCTTATTCTTGCAGTGGGACACTTAAGAGAAGAAACTTGAAGTTAAAAAAATTAAAAGTAAATAAATTAAAAGCATGACGCGAAGGACAAATCTCTCGCGTCATATTTTTAGAAAATTTTATAATTTGAAAAATTTGCCGCCGAGAATTATAAAAGATTCTTATAAAGTAAAAAAGGGCAAAAAAAATTGCCGAGCATATCTCGGCGTGTAAAAGGAAATTAATTAAAAAAGTGTATTAAATAATCTGTTATAAGTTTAGCATAATAAATTCATAAGTACAATAAAAAAATAAAAAAATTTCACGAAAAAATAAGAATTTTTTAAAAATAATTAGCAGACTACTTGCAAGAGTGCTAATGTTGTTGTATAATTAAATAGTCAAAGATAGTCAAAAAATTTGAGGGATTTGACAAAGTTTTTGATTTTTGAAATTTTGCCTGGCAAGTCGAAGTCGAAGTCGAAGTCGAAGTCGAAGGCAAAGGCAAAGGCAAAGGCAAAGGCAAAGGCAAAGCAAAATTTTAATTAAATTATTAATAATAAAATTAGTCAAATTATTAATTTTATAAGCAAATTTTTAATAAAATATTTTAAGGAAATTTGGATATAATTATTAGAGAGTAATTTGATTTTAAATAGATTTATGAGGAGGTTACAATTTGAAATACAAAGATTATTATGAAATCCTTGGAGTTTCTAAAGATGCAGATGAAAAGGAGATAAAGAGCGCCTATAGAAAGCTTGCGAAAAAATATCACCCTGATGTAAATCAAGGCAATGAAGCTGCGGCAGAAAAGTTTAAGGAAGTTTCTGAGGCTTACGAGGTTCTATCTGATGCTGATAAGAGAAAAAAATACGATACTTTTGGCTCTAATTATGATTTTTCTTCCGGCTACGATTTTGACCCTTCTCAATATGGTTACACTTATACTACTGGAGGAAGCGGAGCGGATTTTTCTGACTTCTTCGAAACTATTTTCGGCTCATCTAGGTCTGGCGGGGGAGGAAATTTCTCTGGCGGCTTTAATATAAATGACCTTTTTGGAGATTTGTCTGGCAGGGGAAGAGGCAAGTCTTCCAACAAGTCCAGGAACAAGTTCGAGTCCGAGCTATCCATATCCATTAGGGATGCTTACGAGGGCACAACTAAAAATGTTAGCCTTACCTACAACAGGAAGGAATATGATGTTGCTGTAAAGATTCCAAAGGGAATCACTCGCGGCAAAAAGATTAAGGTAAAGGGTGAAAAGTTTGGTCTTCCTGGAGATATTCTCTTTAAGATCAACATTCGCGATGAAAAAGACCTTGTCCTTGATGGTCTTGATATTATTAAGACTGAAAATATTTATCCTTGGGATGCGGCTCTTGGATCCAGCAAAACTGTGGAAACTTTAAGTGGCAAATTAAAATTAAAAATCCCAGAAAATTTTGTGGGAGGAAATAAAATGAGGATTCCTTCCAAGGGTTTCAAAGATTTAAAGGGCAATGTGGGCGATCTATACATTATCTTTAATATTGTAAATCCAAAGAATTTATCTGAGGAAGAATTAGATTTATATAAAAAATTACAAAATTTAAGAAAATAAATAATAAATGAGGTGTTTTTATGAATTTTGAAAAATTTACTCAAAAATCCCTTGAAGCCGTTCAAGGCGCATACAATATTGCGAAGGAATACGGCAATCCTGAGGTAAAAGAAATTCACATAAATTACGCACTTTTAAATGACAAAGAAGGACTTATACCAAGGGTCTTAACTTATATGGAAAAAAATCCTGACATGATAAAAAGTGATGTCTTAAAGGTTATTGAAAGACTTCCTAAGCAATCAGGTGCTGAGGTTTATGCCGACTCTTCCTATAGAGAGCTTTTCCAAAAGGCAGAGGACTTTATGAAGAAAATGGGCGACGAATATCTTTCTGTTGAGCATATTTATCTTGGCCTTTTAAACATGAAGGGCACTGATTCTTCTTCTGTCTTTAACAAGCACAAAATTGATGCTGATGGATTTTTAAATTCTCTTAAAAAAATTAGGGGCAACCAACATGTGACTACAGATAATCCTGAGGGAACTTATGACGCCCTAAAGAAATACGGGCAAGATTTAACTGAACTTGCTCGTGATGGCAAGCTTGACCCAGTTATTGGTCGTGACGAAGAAGTTCGTAATGTTATAAGAATTCTTTCGCGTAGGACTAAGAACAACCCAGTTCTAATTGGTCCTCCTGGAGTTGGTAAAACTGCCATAGCTGGCGGACTTGCTCAAAGAATTGTATCTGAAGATGTGCCTGAAGGACTAAAGAACAAAACTGTCTTCTCCCTAGATATGGGAGCTCTTATAGCAGGTGCAAAATATCGTGGAGAATTCGAGGAAAGATTAAAGGCTGTCCTAAATGAAGTGAAAAAATCTGAAGGCGACATAATTTTATTCATTGACGAAATCCACAACATAGTTGGTGCAGGAAAAACTGATGGCGCCATGGACGCATCAAACCTTTTAAAGCCAATGCTTGCTCGTGGTGAGCTTCACGCTATTGGGGCTACAACTCTTGATGAATACAGAAAATATATTGAAAAGGATCCAGCTCTTGAAAGAAGATTCCAAAAGGTTATGGTCAAAGAGCCTAGTGTGGAAGATACAATTGCCATCCTTCGTGGTTTAAAGGACAAGTACGAAATTTATCACGGCATTAGAATTTCTGACTCTGCAGTAATTGCTGCTGCAACTTTATCTGACAGATACATTACAGATAGATTTTTGCCAGACAAGGCCATCGACTTAATGGACGAAGCCTGCGCAATGCTAAGGACAGAAATCGACTCCATGCCTACAGAAATTGATGAAGTTAGAAGAAAAATTTTGCAACTTGAAATTGAAAATCAAGCTCTTAAAAAGGAAACTGACGAGGCAAGTGCTGAAAGGCTTAAAAAACTTCAAGCTGAACTTTCTGAAGAAAAGGCAGAATTTGATAGATTAAAATCAAAATGGGAAGCTGAAAAGAAGGAACTTGACTCCACAAAGGAAATCAAGAAAGAGATTGAAGATACAAACCACGCCATAGAAGAAGCTGAAAGAAATTACGACTTAGAAAGGCTTTCTGAATTAAAATATGGCACTCTTCCAAAATTAAAGGAAGAACTTGCCAAGAGAGAATCAGAAAAGAAGGACGAGTCTTCTATGGTAAAGGAAGAAGTTACAGAAGACGAAATCGCCTATGTTGTAAGCAGGTGGACTGGCATTCCAGTTGAAAAATTAAATAAAACTGAAAGGGATAAACTTCTCAACTTAGAAGACATTCTTCACAAGAGAGTTATTGGTCAAGATAGGGCCATTGAAGTTGTATCTGACGCAGTCCTAAGGGCGAGAGCAGGACTTAAGGACAGGAACAAACCTATTGGATCCTTTATCTTCTTGGGACCAACTGGTGTTGGTAAGACTGAAACTGCCAAGGCTCTTACAGAAACACTTTTTGATGACGAGAGAAACTTAATTAGAATTGACATGTCTGAATACATGGAAAAACACTCTGTGTCAAGACTTGTGGGTTCTCCTCCAGGATATGTTGGCTACGATGAAGGCGGACAACTTACTGAAGCTGTAAGGAGAAAACCCTATTCAGTAATTTTATTTGACGAAATCGAAAAGGCTCACCCAGATGTATTTAACATTCTTCTTCAAGTTCTTGACGACGGAAGGCTAACTGACAACCAAGGAAGGACTGTGGACTTTAAAAACACAGTTATAATTATGACATCAAATATTGGGTCACACTTCTTAATTGATGGAATTGGTGCTGATGGACAAATAACTGAAGTTGCAAGAGAAGAAGTTATGCGCGACCTTAGAAGTGCCTTTAGACCTGAGTTTTTAAACAGGGTGGACGAAGTAGTTTTATTTAAACCACTTCAAAGAGATGAAGTTTATGACATCATCAAAGAAAGCATTAAAGAAGTTGAAAGAAAACTTGAAGATAGAGAAATTAAAATTGAAGTTACAGATGCAGCTCTAGAATTTATCCTAAACACATCCTTTAGCCCACAATATGGGGCAAGACCAGTTAAGAGATACATTGGTCACACTCTTGAAACTAAAATCTCAAAGATGATTATAAGGGGCGATGTAATGGATGGCGACACAATTTTAGTTGATGTCTACGCCGATGATTTGTCTGTTAAAGTTAAGTAATTAAAGATAAGGACTTGCCTCGCGAGTCCTTTTTTATGTCTTTTGTGTTACAAAATGTTAAAAAAATATTAAAAAGGTCAAATATTAGCCACTTATCACTTTTTTATCACAAAAGAGATATAAACTCAGTAGCGTAGTATGAAATAGATTTATATTTTATTAGGAGGAAATAATGAAACCATATAGTAAGAAATATTTAACACTTGCACTAGCAGGAGTATTAGCAGCATCAATGCCAGTATCTGCTTTTGCACATGAAGGTACAGAACCAACAAAACCAGAAACAACAGTAACTGAAGGAACTGGAGAAACAACAACACCAAAAACAGGAGAAACAACTCCAACAAAAACAGAAGCTGAAAAAAGCGATTTATCAAGCTTAGACTTCAATCTTGATAAGGGAGAAAGATTCTATACTGGAGATATTAGACTACCTGAAGGAGCAACAATTGAAAATAGAATTTTTGAATATGATTCAAAGGGAAATCATGTAGAAATTGTTACAGTAAAATTTAAAGATGGCTCAACAAAAAATGTTACTTTAAAATTTAATGTAAGCGATAGATACGATAATAGATATAGAAACTTAACACTTACAAATGTAAGATTTGACGGAACTTATTTAAGTGGTCAAACTTCACCAAAAGCCAGCATCTATATAAAATCTAGAAACTTAAAAGACTATAGAAGACTTGACGAGTATTTAGGATCAGCTGATAAAGATGGAAGATTTTCTTTTAAATTAGATTTAAGAGAAGGCGAAAGCATAACAATTTGCGCTAGAGATGGCTCCTATGAATCAGAAGACGTTGAAATTAAAAATGATTATTACAGAGACATCAAGGGCTCAAGAATTGATGCCAGTGACTTGAGACTTATGGGCAGAACTTTGACAGGATATATTAAAAATCATCCTTTCGAATTTGCAAGAGTTTATAGAGATGGCAAATTACTTGGAAGCTTTAGAACTGACAAAAACTCATATTTCTCAGTAGAATTAAGCGAAAGTCTTTATAATAACGAAGTTAATGACTTAAGATTTTATCTTGATTCAAAGACAGTTGAAAATAAAAAATTCAAAATTACAGAAGCTCTTGACGGTCAAAAACTAGTAAAGGGAACTGCAAATGCAAAGGACGAAATTACAGTTTACGACGCAAGCAATAGAAAACTTGGCAGCATCACTGTAAATAATTCTGGCGTTTTCACAGTATTCTTAGACAGAGCCCTTATCTATGGCGAAACTATTAAGATTGAAGCAAAAGACGAATCAGGAAATATCTCTAAACTTGAATACAAGGTTACAAAGAATGCAGTAGAAACAGTTAAGGCTATCTCTTATATCAAGGGATATCCAGATGGAACATTTAGACCACAAGCAAATGTTACAAGAGCTGAAGCTGCTCAAATGTTTGCTACACTTTTAAATGGCGGCGCTAACTTTGGAACAAGCTCTGCAACAAGATTTTCTGATGCAAGCGATGATTGGTTCTCAAAGGCAGTTAACTATGTTGTTGCCAAGGGACTAATTTCTGGTTACCCAGACGGAACATTTAAGCCAAATGAAAGCATAACAAGAGCAGAATTTGCACAAATGATCTCTGGCTATGTTAAGAACGAAAAGAAGAGCTCAACTGACTTCCAAGATGTTAAAGATCACTGGGCAAAGGATGCTATAGATAAACTTTATGGCAACAAAAATGTTTCAGGTTACCCTGATGGATCCTTTAAACCAAATGCAAAAATCACAAGAGCAGAAGCTGTTACTATTCTAAACTCTGTTTTCGATAGAAACACAAGTGCACTTTCACTTAACAATGTAAACAAATCAGCTTTAAATAAATTCTCAGATGTTAATGAAGGCTTCTGGGCTTACTACAACATCATTGATGCAGCAAACTCTCACGACAGAGAAAGACTAAACTCATCTTCAGAAATTGATATTTGGAAATAAATTTAATGCTATAGGGCTCCCAAGTGGAGCCTTATTTTTTTCGTGTAAAAATTTTTGGGATCCTAAAAATTTTATAGGGCGTGGAAATTAAAATATCTTATAAAATTTAAATGGAAATTAAAAAAACGGAGAAAAATAAAAATTTAAAGAAAAATAAAAAAGTCCTTGACTTTTATAATTCTCCTATATATAATTGATGAAACAATTAAATACATTGTATTGAAAAATACGATAGAGGAGCGGACTTTATCAGTAATCTTTTAGAGCAAGACCATGCAGTGAAGAAAGATGAAAGGAAATTTCGCCGAAGTGTATTAATGGTAAGTTAATATGCTGGGCATGCAAACAATATTTGCATGACTGTCACAAATATGTGGGGAGCTATCTAAAGTTAAATACTTTGTCTTATATTTAGACATCTTTAACAGTTTGGTTTTCCAGACTGTTTTTTTATTACTTTTTATAGCCACCGAGAATTTTACGGAGGTATATCATGAATTTAAGAAAGAATGTAGCAAAAGTTTTAGTGGTAGGTGCTTTAGCAAGCACGATGTTTTTAACAGCTTGTAATCCAAAGGGTGATGGAGGTACAGCAGCTGGGCCAGAAGATTCTGACACTTTAAAAGTTGGAATGGAATGTGACTATGCACCTTTTAACTGGACACAAACCGGTGAAGAACATGGCTATCCAATTGCAACTGGCGGCTACGCTGGTGGATATGATGTTGAAATCGCAAAGAAAATTGCTGAGTCCATGGACAAGAAACTTGAAATTGTAAAAACTGAATGGAATGGTCTTACTCCTGCAGTAACTTCTGGAAAGATTGATCTTATTATCGCAGGCATGAGTCCAACTGCTGAGAGAAAAGAAACAATTGATTTCTCAGACACTTATTACACATCAGACCTTGTAATTGTAGTTAAAAAAGATTCAACTTATGCAAATGCAAAATCAATCCAAGATTTTAAGGGTGCAAATATAACAGGTCAACTTAATACATTCCACTATGATGTAATTGATCAAATCGAAGGTGTAAATAAGTCTACAGCCCTTGAAACTTTTCCAGCTATGATAGTTGCTCTTAGAAGTGGAAAAATCGACGGCTATGTTTCTGAAAGACCTGGAGCAATTTCTGCAACTTCTGCAAATAATGATTTAGCTTTTGTAGAATTTGAAGAAGGCAAGGGCTTTGAAGCTTCAACTGAAGACACTTCTATTTCAGTTGGCGTTAAAAAGGGAAATCAAGAACTTTTAGATAAAGTTAATGACGCACTTTCAAAAATTTCTGAAGATGAAAGACAAAGCATAATGGAAGAAGCTGTGGCTAATCAACCACTTGGCGAATAAAGCATAGGAGAAAAAAAATGCCAGAAAGTTTTTTTGGATGGATTGGATTTTTAATAAAGGAATATGGTTCCCTCTTTATTGAGGGAACTCTTAATACCATTATAATTGCCGTTATAGGCACCTTAATTGGTTTCTTAATAGGTCTTTTAATTGCAATTATAAGGACTATAAAAGTAAATAAAAAATCTTCAGCCTTTAAGAGGGGACTTCTAAAAGTTGTAAATGCCATAATTACAGTTTACATTCAAGTTATTAGGGGAACGCCAATGATGGTACAAGCCATGATGTTTTACTACGGCTCTCTACAATATTTCAACTTAAATATGGCAGCCATGCCTTCAGCCCTTATTATTGTATCTGTAAACACAGGTGCCTACATGGCTGAAATCATAAGAGGTGGAATTATTTCTGTTGACAAGGGTCAAACTGAAGGAGCACTTTCCATAGGCATGACTCATTGGCAAACTATGACAGAAGTTGTACTTCCTCAAGCTGTAAGAAATATTATCCCATCAGTGGGCAATGAATTTATTGTAAACATAAAGGATTCTTCTGTTTTAAATGTAATTTCTGTTTCAGAATTATTCTTTATTTCAAAATCAGCAGCAGGAACTTATCTAAGATACTTCGAAGTTTTCTTTATCACAGCTTTAATTTATCTAGTGCTTACTATAACAGTGAGCCAGGCTATGAAGCTTATTGAAAGGAAAATGGATGGCGACGGAACTTACAAGATTTACGGTTCTCAATCTACAGCAGAAGTTATTGAAGTAAAGGAAGAGGTGTGACATGGAATACATTTTTGAAATAGAAAATTTGGAAAAAAGCTTTGGCGCAAATGAAGTTTTAAAGGACATAAATTTTAAAGTCAAAAAGGGCGAAGTTGTTTCAATAATTGGTTCCTCTGGCTCAGGCAAGTCAACCCTTCTTAGGTGTATAAATCTCTTGGAAGAGCCCAATGGTGGCAAGATAAAATATTATGGAGAAAATATTTTAGATGACATTTCTATAAATAATTACAGGACCAAGGTTGGCATGGTATTTCAATCCTTTAACCTCTTTAACAATATGAGCGTTCTTGAAAACTGTGTAATAGGACAAGTTAAGGTCTTGAAAAAATCTCGCCAGGAGGCAGTAAAGCTTGCAGAAGAATTTTTGCAAAAGGTTGGCATGTATCCCTTTAAGGATGCAAAACCCACATCCCTATCTGGTGGACAAAAGCAAAGAGTTGCCATAGCAAGGTCACTTGCCATGAATCCAGAAGTTCTTCTCTTTGACGAACCAACATCAGCTCTTGACCCAGAAATGGTAAATGAAGTTTTAAATGTCATGCGTGATTTGGCAGAAGAGGGACTTACCATGCTTGTGGTAACTCATGAGATGGGCTTTGCAAGAGATGTGTCTAACAGAGTTCTCTTCATGGACAAGGGAGTCATAGCAGAAGACGAGGACTCCAAGGAATTTTTCGCAAATCCAAAGACAAAGAGGGCAAAGGAATTTTTGTCCATGGTTTTATAAATTTATTAAAGGTAAAAGCTCGAAAGGGCTTTTATTTTTTTATCTTTATAGGGATACAATAAAATTTCTAGAGCTGAAATAATTTTTTAAGTGCAAAAATATTAAGAGATAGAAAAAAATTTTTTTAGATTGCAAAATGTTAAGAGATGAAAAAAATTGTGTAAGGGCAAAATTTTAGGCAAGGATAATAATTTTCCACCATGTAAAACTTTGTTAAAAAAATAATATAGGTTTTAAATAAATTATGGGGGGTATTTCTTATATAGAAGCTTTTTATGATGTATTAAATAGAGATAAGGAGTGTATTATGACAAAACCAAAAATTAAATTTGATAAAAAATACGGCCTATTTATTGGCGGAGAATTTGTTGAAGGCGAAAGTGGCGAAACACTTGATGTTTATTGCCCAGCCGATGGAGAACTTTTAGCAAAAATCACACAAGCATCTGAAAAAGATGTGGACAGAGCTGTTGAAGCTGCTTGGGAAGGCTTCAAGGACTACAAGAAGACAAATAGATATGAAAGGGCAAAAATTTTAAATAAAATTGCCGACATAATTGACGAAAATGCAGAACACCTTGCCATGGTAGAAACCCTAGACAATGGCAAGCCAATTAGAGAAACAAGAAATGTTGATATTCCACTAGCATCTGAACACTTTAGATACTTTGCAGGAGCAATTTTATCTGAAGAAGGCACTGCCAATGCCATTGACGAAAACACTTTATCAATTGTACTTCGTGAACCTCTTGGAGTTGTTGGTCAAATTATTCCATGGAACTTTCCATTCTTAATGGCAGCATGGAAATTATCACCAGCCCTAGCAGCGGGCGATGCTGTTGTAATTAAACCATCTTCAACTACTTCACTTTCCCTTCTTGAACTTATGAAGTTAATTAAAGATGTAGTGCCAAAGGGAGTAATAAATGTAGTAACTGGCTCTGGATCAAAATCTGGTGAATATTTACAACACCACAAGGGTCTTTCAAAACTTGCCTTCACTGGTTCAACTGAAGTTGGCTACAAGATTGCAAGCGCAGCAGCAGATAAATTAATTCCAGCTACACTAGAACTTGGCGGCAAGTCAGCCAATATTTTCTTTGACGACTGCGACATGGAACTTGCCATAGATGGACTTGCTATGGGAATTTTATTTAACCAAGGTCAAGTATGCTGTGCAGGCTCAAGAGTTTTCGTTCAAGAAGACATTTATGATGAATTTATAGAAAAGGCAATTAAAAAGTTTGAAGGCATTAAAGTTGGACTTCCTTGGGAAGAAGACACTCAAGTTGGTGCCCAAGTAAATAGATCACAAACTGAAAAAGTTCTCGGTTATGTAGAAGTTGCTAAAAAAGAAGGAGCAACAATTGCTGTTGGTGGCGAAAAAGCTACAAAGAATGGCACAGAAAATGGCTACTTCACAATGCCAACTCTAATCACAAATGCAAACAATGACATGAAAGTTGCAAGAGAAGAAATCTTTGGACCAGTTGCTGTTGTAATTAAGTTTAAAGACGAAGAAGATGTTATAAAAATGGCAAACGACTCAGACTACGGTCTAGCAGGCGCTGTTTGGACAAGAGACATCAACAAGGCAATAAGAGTTGCAAGAGGCGTTGAAACTGGAAGAATGTGGGTTAACACTTATAACCAACTACCTGCTGGAGCACCTTTCGGCGGCTACAAGACATCTGGTATAGGTAGAGAAAACCACAAGATGATGCTTGATGCATATTCACAAGTTAAAAATATTTTCATCAATACTTCTGAAAAACCATCAGGACTATACTAAAAACTAAGAAAAAATAGAATAATTTAAAAAGAGGGCTGTAGTAAAAACTATAGCCCTCTTTGAATTTTGTAAATAGAAAAAATTTTTTCTAGGATAAATTTTTAAAGAAAAGCAATTACTTTCATTTAATAGCATACAAAAGTACAAAAAGTAAAGAAGATGTGATAAAATAAAATCAATAAGAAATTATAAATAATAAAAATAGGAGTGATATCATGAGTATAGTGAAACCTTCAACCCTTCCAGGATTTATGGAACTGCTACCAAAGGATCAAATTCTCTTTAACGAGATGAAAGACATAATTAGAGACAATTTTGAAAAACATGGTTTCTTGCCAATAGATACGCCAGTTATAGAAAAATCTGAAGTGCTGCTCGCCAAGGGCGGCGGAGAAACTGAAAAGCAAATTTACAGATTTTCTAAGGGCGACACAGACATGTCCCTTAGATTTGACCTTACAGTTCCTCTAGCAAGATACACTGTAGAGCACATGAACGACCTATCCTTCCCTTTTAAGAGATATCAAATAGGAAAGGTGTATAGGGGCGAAAAAGCTCAAAAGGGTCGCTTTAGAGAGTTTTACCAATGCGACATCGACACAATTGGCATGGGGGAACTTTCCCTAGTAAATGATGCAGAATTTCCAGTTGTAATTTATCACACTTTTAAAGATTTAGGCTTTACAGATTTTACAATTCACCTAAACAATAGAAAGATTTTAAAGGGATTTTTCGGCTCTCTTGGCATTGAGGATTCAATGAATGTTTTGAGAACTGTAGATAAAATAGACAAAATTGGTGAAGAAAATGTTTTGTCTGAGCTTGCTGAACTTGGAGTTACAAAAGAAGCTGGCGAAAAAATTCTTGAATTTATTAAAATCAAAGGCAGTACAGATGAAATTATTAAAGCCCTAAATGATCTTAAAATTGAAAATGAAGTTTTCCTTGAAGGTCTTGACGAAATAAGTCAAGTTGTTGGATACATGAGGGACTTTGGCATTGACGAAAATTGTTTTGACATCGACCTTAAAATCGCAAGAGGACTAGATTATTACACAGGCACAGTTTATGAAACTACCCTTGATAATTATCCAAATATTGGCTCAGTTTGCTCTGGCGGAAGATACGAAGACCTTGCAAGTTACTACACTGATAAAGTTCTTCCAGGTGTTGGAATTTCCATTGGTCTTTCAAGACTTTTCTATCAATTAAATGAAGCAAAGATTATTTCTAGTGAAGAAAAATCCCTAGTTGATTTGTTGATCATCCCAATGGACGATTGTCTACACGACGGCATAAAGCTTTTAAGTGAACTATTAGAAAAGGGAGTAAAAGTTTCTGTCTACACTGAATTTGCCAAGTTAAAGAAAAAGTTTAAGTATGCAGACCAAACTAAGGTTGACTATGTAATTGTCTTTGGCGAAGAAGAAGTTAAGAGCAGAAAATATTCTTTGAAGAATATGAAGAGTGGAGATCAGGAAGAAGTAACTTTTGACGAATTAGTAGAAAAATTTAGTAAATAGGTGCGACTCCTTTGAAAAAGCTTCCTATTCGGTCGCTGGCTAAGACTTGAGTTGCTTGCTTGCAAGCTTACTAAGTCTTGCCCATGAATTTTTGCTTGCAAAAATCCATGTTCCGCTAAATCATTCGCATGCATAAGCTTCTTCATCAGTTCAGCCTTCGCATGGCTCGGCTTCACGGCTAAGACTTGAGTTGCTTGCTTGCAAGCTTACTAAGTCTTGCCCATGAATTTTTGCTTGCAAAAATCCACGTACAACTAGAACATTCCAATCGTGACTCGTCACGATTGTCATTAGCATTAAGTGCGACTCCTTTGAAAAAGCTTCCTATTCGGTCGCTTTTTCGGCAGTCGCTGCATAAGGTTCTTCATCTACTCAAACTTCCCTTCGGTCGTTTTCGTAGTGAAGACCAGTCCAATCGTGACTCGTCACGATTGTCATTAGCATTAAGTGCGACTCCTTTGAAAAAGCTTCCTATTCGGTCGCTGGCTAAGACTTGAGTTGCTTGCTTGCAAGCTTACTAAGTCTTGCCCATGAATTTTTGCTTGCAAAAATCCACGTACAACTAGAACATTCCAATCGTGACTCGTCACGATTGTCATTAGCATTAAAATTTTTTGAAGAAAAGCTTAAAAAATACAAGAAATCGTGCAACTTATGTTGCACTTTTTTTTATTTAAGCTTAAAATAGGATAGAAGTTTGAAGAAATGAGATGAGATTTTGAAAAGAGAAGATATTAGAAATATAGCAATCATTGCCCATGTCGATCATGGCAAGACTACACTTGTAGATGCACTACTTAGACAATCAGGTATTTTTAGAGATAATCAACAAGTTAACGAAAGAGTTATGGACTCCAACGACATTGAAAGAGAAAGAGGAATTACAATTCTTTCCAAAAACACTGCCGTAAACCACAATGGTGTTAAGATCAACATCATTGACACTCCGGGACACGCTGACTTTGGAGGAGAAGTTGAGCGTGTGCTTAAAATGGTTAATGGCGTTGTATTACTTGTAGATGCCTTTGAAGGTCCAATGCCTCAAACAAAATTTGTTTTGAAAAAATCTTTTGAGCTAAACCTTCCAGTTATTGTCTGCATAAATAAGGTAGACAGACCGGAAGCCAGACCTCTTGAAGTTGTAGACGAAGTTCTCGATTTATTTATTGAACTTGGCGCAGATGACGAAATCTTGGAATGTCCTTTTGTCTTTGCATCAGCAAAACAAGGTATAGCTGCCCTTGATTTAGATGATAAGATGGAATCCATGGATCCACTTTTTGAAACTATTATCAAGTACATCCCTGCACCAGAAAATAGAGACGACGAACCTTTTAAACTTTTGATTTCAACAATTGACTACAACGACTATGTTGGAAGAATTGGAATTGGCAAAATTGAACAAGGTATTATTCAAGAAAACGACAAACTTGTAAGAGTTAATAAATTAAAACCTGACTTTAAAGAAAGCATAAAAATTGCACAAATTTATGAATTTGAAGGTCTTAATAGGGTTGAAGTTGACTCATCAAGATCAGGATCTATTGTTGCAGTTACAGGCATCGAAGACATCAACATTGGCGATACTATTACATCAACTGAAGACACTGAAGGTCTTGAATTTGTAAAAATTTCTGAGCCAACAATTTCCATGAACTTTTCTGTAAATGATTCACCCTTCGCAGGTAGAGTTGGCAAGTTCTTGACATCAAGACAAATCAAAGCAAGACTTAATAGAGAACTACAAACTGATGTTGGACTAAGAGTTGAAGAAACTGACACTACTGATTCTTTTAAGGTGTCTGGTAGAGGAGAACTTCACCTTTCTGTTTTAATCGAAAACATGAGGCGTGAAGGCTACGAATTCCAAGTTTCTAAGCCACAAGTTTTATACAAGTTTGACGAAAATGGCAAGAGACTTGAGCCAACGGAAAGAGTTACAATTGATGTTGACAGTGTTTACGCAGGTTCTGTCATAGAAAAACTTGGCAGAAGAAAGGGCGAACTTGTTAACATTATTGAGCCTAATGGCGGTTACCAAAGACTTGAATTTATCATTCCTTCAAGGGGACTTATTGGTTACAGAACTGAATTTATGACTGACACAAAGGGCAGCGGAATTTTAAATTCCATCTTCGAAGCCTATGTGCCATATAAGGGCGAAATCCCAAGAAGAGTTAATGCTTCTATTGTTTCCTTTGACACAGGCGTGGCATCAACTTATGGACTTAACAATGCACAAGAGAGAGGAACTCTATTTGTTGAACCAGGGGAAGATGTTTACGAAGGTCAAGTTGTAGGTGAATCTCCAAAGGGAGTTGAAATTGAAGTTTCTGTAACAAAGGCAAAGAAGCAAACCAATGTCAGAGCTTCTGGTTCAGACGAAGCTTTGAGGCTTTCTCCCGTTAGAAAGATGAGCCTTGAAGAAGCCCTTGAATTTATTGAAGATGACGAACTTATAGAAATTACTCCAAATGAATTTAGGCTTAGAAAGAAAATCTTAGATTCACAACAAAGATACAAATCAAAGAAAAACAAAAAAAAAAAATTTTAACTAGAGGTGCACAATGTTTAATGCCTATTTTGGAATGTTTAAAAACTTTGCCCAAGTTTATTCCTTCCTATTTATTGCAAATGTATTAATTTCAGCCTTTATAATTTTATTTGACAACAAAAAACCAATATCCACCCTACTTTGGGTAATGGCTATAAATTTTTTGCCAGTAATAGGATTTATTTTCTATCTTTTTATAGGGCAAGACATATCAAAATCGAGAATATTTGACGGAAAAAATAGAGCCGACATGATTCTTGAAAAAGATTCTGAATATCAGCTTAAACAACTTAAAGAAGATTCTTTTGAATATTCTAATGATAGGACAAGGGCTCATCTTGATATGGTAGAGATGTTTAATCGTGCTGAAGATGAAATTTTATATACAAACAATAAAGTTAAAATATATAAGGAAGGGAAAAGTAAATTTGAAGACCTCTTCAAAGATTTAAAAGCAGCAAAACACACGATTTATGTGCAGTATTACATCTACAAGTCTGACGAACTTTCTACTGAATTTACAAATATATTAAAGGAAAAAGCTAGAGAAGGACTTGATGTTTACCTATTAATTGATGGTATGGGCATTAGGAAGATGACTCTTAGAGATAGGAGAGAATTAAAGGAAGCTGGAGTAAAATTTGCCATCTTCTTCCCAGGACTTATCTCAAAGATCAACACGCACATGAATTATAGAAATCACAGAAAGATTGTAGTTATAGATAAGCGAATTGGATATGTCGGTGGCTTTAATGTTGGCGACGAATATGTATCCAAGGGACCTATGGGATTTTGGCGAGACACCCATCTTAGGATAGTTGGTCCAGCAGTTAATGGACTAGCCTGGAGATTTTTCTTGGACTTTAAATTTGCTTCAAATGAACACACCAAAGGATTTACAACAGAAATTTTCCCAGAAATAGAAGATGGAATTGACATAAATATTGTAACCAGTGGGCCAGATACAAAGGCAGACTCCATAAGAAATGGCTATGAAAAACTTATAACATCTGCCAGAAAAGAAGTCTATGTTCAAACACCTTACTTCGTTCCAGATGAAGGACTTCTAAAGGCACTAAAGGTTGCAGCCCTATCAGGTGTTGAAGTTCACTTGATGTTTCCAAAGAAGAGGGACCACATCTTTGTTCACTGGGCATCTCTTTCCTTTATGGGAGAATTATTAAAGTGGGGGGCTCATGTTTACCAATATGAAGGCGGCTTTCTCCACACAAAAGTAGTAATATCAGACGACTACCTATCCAGTGTCGGCACAGCAAACTTTGACATTAGGTCTTTTGAACTAAACTTCGAAGTAAATGCCTTTTTATATGATGAAGAGATTAATAAAAAATTAAAGGAAGACTTTAAAGAAGACTTGAAGTCTTGCACAGAAATAACTCCAGAAATCTACAACAATAGGTCAAGGTTTACAAAATTTAGGGAGTCCATCTCAAGACTATTGTCACCACTTTTATAAAAATGGAAATAGAAATAAATAGAAAAAAGGTAAAAAACCTTCGAATAAAGGTAGAAGATGGTATAATAAAGGTATCGGCACCACTTAGGACAAGTGAAAAAGAAATAAAGAAATTTATTGAGACCAATAAAGATGTCATAGAGAAATTGAAGCTTGCTGATGAAAGTCGAAATAGATATAAAAATTATTTATTTGGCGAAAAAGTAAACTTTACATCAGAAGAAGACCTGGAAGAAATATATAGGCGAGAGCTAAAAAAAGTCCTTGGAGATATTTTTCCAAGATACGAAGCTCTCACAGGTTTAAGTCCAAATTCTTATGAGATAAGAAAGATGAAAGTGAGATGGGGCACTTGCTATCCCAAGAGGGGCGACATAAAGATAAATCTTTACTTAGCATCAAGACCTCTAGAAGAGATAGAAGCAGTTGTCCTTCATGAACTTGTTCACTTAAAATACTTTTATCATGACAAAAAATTTAGAGAAGAGTGCAAAAAGTATATGCCAAATTACGAAGAAATTGAAAGAAAATTAAAGAGATAGGTGATGAAATGAAAAAAGCATTAAAAATAATAGGAATAATCGCACTCGTGATAATTCTCATGAAACTTTTTAATATTTCAATATTTGTTGGAAATCAAAAAATAGATAAGAACCAAATAATAGATGGAATAAGAAATTTCAACCTTGGGGATCTCTTTGACAAAGTTTCAAATTTCTTCAATGAACTTGTAGGTGGAATAAAAAGGGCAGTAAATAGTTTGTAATTAGATTAAAATAGCACGCGTGGGCGTGCTTTTTTGGTGGAGTAAAAATTTTAAACTTTGTTTTATAATGAACAAGAGGACATACGTCAAAGGTTACTACAGATGGTTTTCCCTAATCATATAAGATTGGGGGTGATAGTATGAATAACTTTGAATTTTTAAGCTTATTGCTTATGTATTTAACTTTAATTGTAACTATCATAGCCCTATTTCAAAATAAGAAATAGAAATAAAAAAACCCACCTGTAATTTCACTGCTAGGTAGGTTTTTTAACTTACAACAGGGAAAACCGTAACTTTTACCCTAGGGGTATAAGCGGTGTCCTCTTTTTAATATTATACCATATAAAAATTATTTTTAAACAATGAGATTTTTCTTGCAACAAAAATTTTCTAAGCACTTGTGTTATAATAAAAAGCAGGTGAGAAAATGAATTTAACTTTTATAATACTTGGCTGTCTTGTGCCAGGACTTATGACTGGGGTTGGAGCAATCCCAATATTTTTTGCAAAAGATGTCAGCCAAAAGGTGCTAGATGTGCTTCTTGCAGCAGCGGCAGGAGTAATGCTTGCTGCAACTTGCTTTTCTCTTATTATACCAAGCCTTGAAGTAGGTCAAGGAAGACTTGGAGTTCTAGTTACTGGACTGGGAATATTTTGCGGTGCACTTATGCTTGATCTAATAGATAGGTATGCACCACATGAGCATTTAATAGAGAAGAAACATGAAGGAATGGATGTAAAAAATCTCTCCAAAATTTGGCTCTTTGTAATAGCAATAGCAATTCACAACTTTCCAGAGGGGCTTGCCACTGGAGTTGGCTTTGGCGGAGACAACATGTCAAATGGACTTTCTGTTGCCTTTGGTATAGCATTACAAAATATGCCAGAAGGACTTGCAGTTGCCCTTGCCCTTGTAAGGGAAGGTTATTCTCGCAAGAAGGGTTTTGCCATAGCAACCTTGACTGGTCTTGTTGAACCCATAGGAGCCTTTTTGGGAGTTTGGCTTGTGTCAATTTTTTCTTCCACACTTGGCTTTATCCTTGCCCTAGCAGGAGGAGCCATGCTCTTTGTAATTAGCGACGAAATAATACCAGAGACCCACAACAACGGCTACGAAAGAGCCGCGACTTATGGAGTTATCTTTGGTTTTATACTCATGATGTTTTTAGATTCTTTAATATGAGAAAGAGAACTTGTCGACCTGGCAAGTTTTTTTCATATATTTATACCTTTAAATGATTTTTTAATGTTGAAAAGAAAATGTAAAAGTAGTATATTCATGTTATAAACAAAAAAGGACTTGACAAGTTATGAAGAGAATTTTTAAAATCAAGACAGACAGACAGACAGACAGACAGACAGACAGCTATAAGTGTATATTCAGGCGAAAGGATAATTTCGTCTTATTTGAATATAAATTTTTATGAGCAAGAAAATTTGGCTATTTAATAGCTTTATTTTCTTGCTCTTTTTGATTTTTTAATAAAAGGAGGTTAATATGAAAAAAATAATTAAAAAATCATTGAGCTTATTTTTGAACTGACCCCCAAAAGTTGGACTAA
>NZ_KV804734.1:0-278 GCF_001811425.1 Peptoniphilus sp. HMSC062D09
ACAAAGTTTTTGTAAGTCTTTCCCTCTTTTTCACGCTTCTTAAAGTATCCAAAGATATGGATCAAATCGCCCTTTTCAAAATCCTTTGCTTTCTCCGCTTTTTCTCCATAGGCTGCACAATTGATATATTCCTTACCTTTTCCGTACTTTTTTACAAGCGTAAAGTTTGCAACTTCAACCGTTTCTCCCTCTTTGTCAAAACTTGAAAAAGTGGGCTCTGCCAATAAATTGGCATTGATGTTAATCATTTCTTGCTTCATTAAAAATTTCTCCTTTTC
>NZ_KV804735.1:0-1977 GCF_001811425.1 Peptoniphilus sp. HMSC062D09
AGAGAAAATGAAAAAAGAAAAGGAAAATAAAGACTTATCGGCAGATATGAAAAAGGAGATGGATAAACTAAATGAAAAGATTAGGGAGCTTGAGAAAAAGGCTGCTGAAACAAATAAAGCTCCTGTAACATCAAACCCTATTACACCGATCAGTCCCATTTCCGGAAGTAAGACAAGCTCAGGTGTTTCAAATCAAACACCTGTAAATAATATAGGCAAAGGCTCATCTCCACAGGATAGTACAGAAAAGATTACAAAGGACATAAATATTGGTAAGACCGATGAAAAAGAAAAGGAAATTCGTTATCCCAACAAGCTGACACCGAAACAGCCCGCTAATAATGGTAGTCAGGATTCTTCATTAGATGGTTCAAGTAAGAATGTAAATACCAATAAAGGAGTTGCTTCTGCTCCATCAAAGGCACGAGGAACTGTTACGGAAAATAAGGATAATGCGAACAAGGATTATTCGATTCATCATGGAGATAGCGGTGATAAGAGAGAAACGGATATGTATTCAGCGGATGCAAGACAGTTTGTTACCTTTACAACTAAAAATGGTAAGACTTTTCATTTAATCATTAACCATGATGAGGATAGCGAAAATGTCATGCTCCTAACCGAAGTATCTGAAGATGATCTTCTTAATATGGTTGAGAAAAAAGAAGCTCCGAAACAGGAAATTACAAAGGAAGAACCTGAAAAAGAAGAATCTAAGCCAGTAAAAAAAGAAGAAAGCAGCAATATGGGAACCTACTTAATTCTCATTCTTGTAGTAGCAGGAGCATTAGGTGCAGGATATTATTTTAAGGTCGTTAAGAAAAAGGAAGATAAGGAGCTTGAAGGCTTTGAGGAGGAAGATGATGATTTCTTTTCAGAAGCGGAAGAAAGCGAAAATGAAGTAGATGAAGCAGAAACAGAAGATAAGGAAGATGATGATTTGGAATAAATTTGCACCCAAAACTATCTCATATTTGGTGCAAAACACAGGGCGAGAGAGTAAAATCTTTCGCCCTTTTATATTGAAAAACAGGAGGAAAAATATAGATGAAACTTGTAATTGCTGAAAAGCCAAGTGTTGCAATCTCTATTGCAAAAGTGATTGGAGCTACAAAAAAGAAAGACGGATACTATGAGGGAAACGGATACAAGGTAAGTTGGTGTGTTGGACACTTAATTAAAATGGCAAATCCAGAAAGCTACGATGAAAGGTACGCAAAGTGGAATATGGCTGATTTACCGATTATTCCAAAAGAATATAAGTATGAGATTGCAAAGTCCACAAAGAAACAATTTACGATTCTTAAAAAGCTCATGGACGATAAGGACATAGACATCGTGATAAATGCTTGCGATGCAGGGCGTGAGGGAGAAGCAATCTTCAGGCTTGTCTACAATCAGGCAAATTGTAAAAAGAAGATGAAACGCCTTTGGATTTCATCAATGGAAGATAGTGCCATAAAAGAGGGTTTTGATAACCTGAAAGACGGAAGTTTTTACGATAATCTATTCGAATCATCACAAGCAAGGGCGATTGCAGATTGGCTTGTGGGAATGAATTTAAGCAGACTCTATTCGTGTCTATACAAGCAAAATTACAGTGTGGGAAGAGTTCAAACACCTACCCTTGCCATGATTGTAAATAGAGATGATGAGATAGCAAATTTTAAGAAAGAAAAATATTTTACAGTCGAACTTTCTATGAATGGTTTTACACTATCAACAGAGAGAATTGATGATGAGGTTGCTGCTGAACAGCTAATCAATTTAGTTGGCGATAAGATAGGAATTACCGATGTTATTCAAAAGGAAAAGATAACAAAGCCTGATTTGCCTTTTGACCTTACAACACTTCAAAGAGAGTGCAATAAGTATTTTGGATATAGTGCCAAGCAAACACTTGATTATGCACAGAGCCTATACGAGAAAAAACTGATTACCTATCCAAGAACAGACAGCAGATGCTTAACGGAAGAT
>NZ_KV804736.1:0-3042 GCF_001811425.1 Peptoniphilus sp. HMSC062D09
CTTATATTTTATTTAAGGAAGTGATGAAAACCATAAAGTTGAAGAGAATCTCTCTTAAAGTTGTTAGGCTTTTGTTCCTTGAAAACTGAATAGACCAAGGTAGGACTTTATCTACTTGTGGAGGATTATGACTTACGCCATGACCTTTCTGCTGAGAACAATTTCGGTTTAATGAATACTGAGTGAGTCAAGGAAACAAGGAAGCGAGCGATAAATAAGAATACATAAAAAACAGATTTGGCAACCTGTTCAATGAAGCAAGTAGTGATAATGATACTTCAATAGTTTAAGCCGGCTCGTCTGGAATAAGAGGCGGAGGTGAGATTCCTATGTTGCTGCCAAGCACCTATCAATGTCGTAAAACTTTAGATAAAATTATATGAGGAGGATTTAGAATGAATAATGAACTATTAAGATATAGCCTCCAATTATCTATGCTGTCTATGTTACTTTCTAAGCACTTGCTCAGTGATATTGAATATAAAAAGATAAAACTAAAGCTGATGAAAAAGTATAATATCTCTACAGAATTATATTTATAATGTTTTGCAAGTGTGGTATAATAGAACTGCATAGAAAGATACAAAAAGGAGGCGGTGCAGTGAAAAAGGATGTTAAAGTTATTAAAGGTGATACCACACTGAAAAGAACTGCATCAGGGTGTGTTCAACGCTCAATAAAGAGAGTGGCAGCTTATTGCAGAGTTAGTACGGATACTGAAGATCAGATTAATAGCTATAATTCTCAGGTAGAACATTACACAGAATTTATACAGAAAAATAAAGAGTGGACTCTTGCCGGAATATATGCTGACGAGGCGATAACAGGAACACAGGTTGATCGAAGAATTGACTTTCAAAGATTAATAAATGACTGTATGAACGGCGATATAGATATGATAATTACAAAGTCTATATCAAGATTTGCAAGAAACACATTAGACACCTTAAAGTATGTAAGAAAGTTGAAAGAGTTTAATGTTGCGGTGTTTTTTGAAGAGGAAAACATAAACACCTTAACAATGGACGGAGAGTTGCTTTTAACAATTTTAAGTTCAGTTGCGCAACAGGAAGTAGAGAACATTTCAGCCAATGTCAAAAAAGGTTTGAGAATGAAGATGGAAAGAGGAGAAATGGTAGGCTTTCAAGGGTGTTTAGGCTATGACTATGATCCGGAAACTAAAAGCATTTCTATCAATGAAAAAGAAGCTGAGATTGTAAGATATATTTTCAGAAGATATATTGAAGGTGTTGGCGGTATGGTAATCTCCAGAGAACTTGAAGAACAAGGATATTTATCGCCAAGAGGAAACAAAAGATGGACGGAAACAACAGTTTTAGGAATCATAAAAAATGAGAAATATAAAGGGGATCTTATGATGGGAAAGACCTATACGGTTGATCCTATTTCAAAGAGAAGATTGGATAATTTCGGAGAACAGGATAAGTTTTATATAGAGAACCATCACGAGCCAATCATTTCGGAAGAAGATTTTGAAAAAGCTCAAGGTATTAGATTAAGAAGGTCAAAAAACAGGAATACCGTTGCTAATAATGGCGGTAAGAGAGAAAAGTATTCAAGAAAATATGCTTTTAGCAGTATGCTTGAATGTGGATTTTGTGGTCATAATCTTTCAAGAAGAAATTGGCATTCGAGTTCAGAGTATACAAAAGTTATATGGCAGTGTGTCAATGCTACTAAAAACGGAAAGAAGTATTGTCCGCATAGTAAAGGGATTGAAGAAGAAGCCATAGAAAAAGCATTCATGGAAAGTTATCGTCAGGTATGCCACAATAATGTTGAAATTACTAATGAATTCCTTAAAACTGTGGAAGAAGAATTGAAAGACAACAGTTTAGCTAAAGACCTGAAGAAGATAACAAATCAACTTGATAAGATACTAAAGAAAGAAAAGGATCTTGTTGAGTTAAGGCTGAATGAGTCAATCAGCATGGATATATATCAGGATAAGTATAATGAAATAGCTATTAGTAAAGAGAAATTACTTGCAGAAAAAAGGACTTTAGAAGTAACACTCACTGATGAAAAAGCGTTGAAGAAAAGGCTCGAGGGGTTTAAAAAATTACTTGAGTCCAATAAATATCTTGAGGAATTTGATAGGGCAGTATTTGAAAGTATAGTAGATAAAATCATCATTGGGGGAACTAACGATGAAGGTGAAATTGATCCTGCAATGATTACTATCATATATAAGACTGGAAAAAAAGATTCTCAGGACGGAAGATTATTCAAGAGCAGAAGAAAAAATGCCAAGGAAGTTAATGAGGAAACTGACAACAAATTGTATCCTCATTCAAGCGACGAGGTTAATAATTTGTATTCCTATCCTATTGACAACACATGTGGAGACGGTAGCACTATTGTCCAAACTTGATGTCGATAAGCATATAGATGTTGAAATTAAGCTGGATGAGCTTGATTTGACAAGTGCAGAGAGTAAGGCTACTTATGCACAAATCAAAGAATATGTTTGGAATAAATTTGGATTAAAAGTACCTACACTATATATTGCTCAGATTAAAAAGAAATGCGGAATTAAACTGAGGGAGCATTATAACAAATCGAAAAAAGAGAAACAGGTTATTCCACAATGCACACCGGAAAAAGAGGAAGCTATCATGGATGCTTTAAGGCATTTTAAAATGATTTAAAAGGAATGGAGGGTATTTATGATATGGATAATAAAAATAATCTTGTTTCCAATTAGCTTGGCATTAAGTATCCTCACAGCATTTCTAACATTTCTACTTGGTATCGGAACAGCCATACTATATTTGCTGATGATGTTTTGCATATTTGGAGCAATTGCATCTTTTCTGCAAAAAGAAGTTACCATCGGAATAGAAGCATTGATTATTGGATTCTTAGTTAGTCCATACGGAATACCGATGGTTGGTGCAACTGTTATAGCTTTTTTACAAGGTATCAATGAAGCAATAAAATCAATCTAAAAAATTTCATAAAAATGGTTACCAAAGGCGATAGATGAAAAAACTATCGTCTTTTTCTTTGCAAATTTTT
>NZ_KV804737.1:0-8746 GCF_001811425.1 Peptoniphilus sp. HMSC062D09
TATTAGGTCCAACTTTATGGGGTCACAACAAAATTATTTCGTAAGCTGGCATCTTTTTATATATTATTTTTTAATTTTTCATTTAATCTTGCTATGTCCCTTTTGGCAAGTGTGTATTCAACAAACCAAATTACAAGATAGATTAAAAGGTAAATGCCAAGGAAGATGGCAAGGGACAAAGGGGACTTTTGGAACCAATAGAGCTTGTAGCCTACAAAAACCATGGTGGATGCAGTTAAGAGGAAGTGAATGATGGTTCTTGCAAGTATTGAAAGTTTTTCTTCTTCCCAAACTACAGAGGCAAAGCCAAAGACCATGCCAAGAAGTCCAGAAAGACAAATGGACAAAAAGTTTGCTGCAAAGACTGACCTAGAACTTTCAATTAAGCTTGGGTTTGCAATAGAAAAATCGCCTTCAGCAAAAATATAGGACATAATTAGGGAAATGACAAGCAAAACAAATTCACAAATCAAAAGACCATTTACCATGCGACTAATAATTTTTTTCATAAAATCACCTCATATACCTAGAGTATTTTTAATTTTTTTCACATATCTTCGAGATACGAAGGTCTTGGACTTATTTTTCATAGTGACAGAAATAGTTCCAGAGTAGGACAAGTCGAAGCTATCAACTAAGTTTAGGTTGATGAGTTCAGAGTTTGAAATCCTAACAAAATTTTTTGCCTTCAAAATTTCTTCCAGCTGATAAATTCTCTTCTTGACTAAATATTTTTCCTCAAGAGATTCGGCAAAGACCCTTGAATCCTCTGTGTAAATCCTGTAAATTTTTGCAGGCTTTAAAATTTTTATCTTCTCATCAAGAAAACCAATTAACAAATTTTCAGAATTTTCTAGCACAAAGGACTTCAGCCTTAAAACTTCTTCTGTAAGCTTATCAGTGTAGACAAGGACCTTGGGCACCTTATAATTTTCATCAATCTTAATTTCAAAATCCATTTCTGACCTCCTTTACTTATAATATAAAGCTTAAAAAGAAAAAGTAAACAAAACTTCTCTAAGTGGTTGAAAAATTTACCTAAGTGGCAAAAGAAAAAGTGCAGGAAGCTTCCCACACTTAATCTAATAAAATTCCCTTTAAAAATCCATGAAGGAGATGGTCGCCATTTTCGTCATAGACATCTGAAACTATGTCGATAAAATTTTTGCCACGCTTATTTTCTACATTTTCAACTATATTTAGGCATCTTATTTTTCTCCCAGTGTAAGCCTTTTTTATAAAATCAAACTCCATGCGATACATTAAAATATCGTAGTCGCCGCCAATTTTATTAGTAAGACTTGCAGTTAAAAGTCCCTGCAAAAGGTACTCGCCATCATCGTTGGGACTTTCGTGGTGCTTGCCCCAGAAGTTTGCATTCTCTGCGTAGTCTCTCAAATCTTTTTCAGTAAAAACTCTTTCGTAAATAACTTCGTCACCCTTATTTAATCTCATAAAAACACCTCATTCATAATATACCCAATAAATAAAATAAATTTGGGTAAAATAAAAGAGAGGTGTTAATGTGAAAAAAATTTTATTATACGGATTAGAAGAAGAAAAGACAAAAATCACAGAAAAAGTGGCGAGAGAATTTGGCATTGAAATAAATAAAATCGAAAAAAATAATTTAGACAAAAAAGTCGGCGACCTCTTTAACTTAGATTTAAGAGAAAATGATATTGTTGAAGATGAAAATAAGTTAATGGTGTTTTCTGACTTTGACAGAAACATTTTGCAAGACTTTTTAATTGCCCTAAAAAAAGAGGGAGTAATGGTGGATCATAAATGCGTCCTCACAGAGACTAATGCTAACTGGACCTTTGACTTTTTAATGGGTCACATTGCCGATGAGCACAGAGTTGTTACAAAATTTAGAGAACTTGGCGGGCTGGTAAAAATTGCCTTAGATAGACTTGAAGATGACAAGGACGAGGAACTCATGGACCTAGTAGAAAGAGCCATAGAAAACAAAAATAGAGAACTGGACGAGGAAAAACTTGACTCAGCCATAAAAGATTTGAGAGAAAAATTAGATATTAAGTAAAAGAAAAAGCCTTGATGTTCCTACACCAAGGCTAATTTTTTGTCTAAAATTTTTTAATTTATAAGTTTACAAATTAAAATTCTGAGATGTCATAGATATCCATGTTTTCTTCGTGGAATTTTTTATTTTTTACGGCTACTCTTGCTGCTAGGGTGTCAAGTGATGTTACTATGTCGATGCCATATTCTGTTGCCATTCTTCTAATCTTAAATCCGTCTCTTGTTGAGTCGCCACCTCTTGTTGGTGTGTTGACTACAATGTCGATTTCGCCATTTCTTATTACATCTAAGATATTTGGTCTTGGGTCATTTATCTTTCCAATTTCTCTTGCATCAATGCCTTCTTCTTTAAGAAGCCCACAAGTTCCCTTAGTTGCTATAAATTTGTAGCCCAAGTCCTTCATAGTCTTTGCTATTTCTATAAATTCTTTCTTGTCGTTGTCATTCACTGTTGCAAGGACTCTTGAAACTTCATTTTCTATTGCTGAGCCTGATGCCAAGAAGCCTTTGAAAAGTGCTTCGTCAATATCTTTTCCAACGCCAAGGACTTCGCCAGTGGATTTCATTTCAGGTCCAAGAGAAATTTCTACTCTGTTAAGCTTTGACATAGAGAAGACTGGAACTTTTACTGCCATAAGTTTTGGCTCTTTATAGATGTCCACTCCATAACCAAGGTCTTTTAGTTTTTCGCCAAGCATAGTCTTTGTTGCTAAATCAACTATTGGCACACCAGAAACCTTTGAGATGTAAGGTACAGTTCTTGATGCACGAGGGTTTACTTCTATAATATATAAATCATTTTTGTATTCGATAAACTGAATGTTGATCATGCCCTTTACATGAAGTGCCTTGGCAATTTTCTTTGTGTAGTCTAAGATTTTTGCCTTTATAGCATCAGAGATGTGAAGGCTTGGATAAATTGTTATTGAGTCGCCAGAGTGAACTCCTGCTCTTTCAAGGTGTTCCATGATGCCAGGAATTAAGACATCTTCGCCATCTGAAATTGCATCAACTTCGATTTCACGACCAACTAAATACTTGTCAATTAAAACTGGGTTAACTGCATCTCTTTCGAAGGCACTTTGCAAATAAGTCCTCAAACTTTCTTCGTCATAAGTTATTTGCATTCCTTGTCCACCAAGTACATAGGAAGGTCTTACAAGTAGTGGATAGCCAAGTTCCTTTGCAGCATCAAGTCCTTCCTTAACAGTAAAGACTCCATGTCCCTTTGGTCTATTGATCTTTAACTCTTCAAGCATTTCGTCAAATTTTTCTCTGTCTTCAGCCCTGTCTATGTCTTCAAAGTCAGTTCCCAAGATGTTGATTTTTTGTGAGTGAAGATATTTTGCAAGCTTAATAGCAGTTTGTCCACCAAAGGCAAGGATAACTCCCATAGGTTTTTCGATTTCAATTATAGATTTAACTTCTTCTTCAGTAAGTGGTTCGAAGTAAAGTTTGTCTGAAGTGTCAAAGTCTGTTGAAACAGTTTCAGGGTTGTTGTTAATAGTTACTGTTTCTATGCCAAGTTTAATAAGGGCCTTGATAGCGTGAACGCTGCAGTAGTCAAATTCGATTCCTTGACCAATCCTAATAGGACCAGATCCAATTACGATTATTTTTTTATTGGCTGACACAATATTTTCGTCTGTCTTTTCATAAGTTGAGTAATAGTAAGCGCCATTCTTTCTAAATGGAGAAGTGTCAACTCTTCTGTAATTTGGAAGAATTTTATTTTTTTCACGAAGTTCAATTACATCTTCCATATCTACGCCAAGAGCCTTGGCAATAGTCTTGTCAGAGAAGCCAAGTTTTTTAAGTTTAGCAAGTTCATCAGGAGTCATTGTGTCAAGGCTTAACTTTTTAAGATTTTCTTCTTCACGAACAATGTTTTCGATTTTTTCCAAGAAGTAAAGGTCAATGCCAGTTATGTCGTGGATGAGTTCAATGGAAAGTCCACGCCTCATAATTTCTGCAACATCAAAAAGTCTTTCGTCGTCAGGGAATTTAATTCTCTTCTTTAATTCTTCAGTAGTTCTTTCTTCAGAGAATTTTGATTCAAGAGAGAATTTAGAAATTTCAAGTGACCTAATTCCCTTCATGAGAGCTTCTTCAAAGGAAGAGCCAATTGACATAACTTCGCCAGTTGCCATCATCTTTGTGCCAAGTTTTCTATTTGCAAATTTGAATTTGTCAAAAGGCCATTTAGGAATTTTAACAACTACATAATTGCAGTGTGGTTCATAGTTTTCTATTGTTTCGCCAGTAGTTTCATTTTCGATTTCAGAAAGGTTAAAGCCAAGGGCAATCTTTGTTGCAATTCTTGCAATTGGATAACCTGTTGCCTTTGATGCAAGGGCAGAGGAACGAGAAACTCTAGGGTTAATTTCTATAACAGCGTAGTCCAAAGTTTCAGGATTTAAGGCAAGTTGAACATTGCAAGCGCCAACAACATTTACATTTTCAACAATATTTAAGGCTGCATTTTTTAATTTTTGTAGCACATCCTTGTCAAGGCTTTGGCAAGGAGCAACTACAATGGAGTCGCCAGTGTGAACGCCAACTGGGTCCACATTTTCCATGTCGCAGACAATAATTTTTTCACCAGCAACGTCCCTAATAACTTCAAATTCAATTTCCATCCAGCCACGAATAGATTTTTCAAGAAGGCATTCATTTACTGGGCTAAGGCTAAGGCCGTGAGATAAAACTTCTTCAAGTTCTTCTTCGTCATAGGCAAAGCCGCCGCCAGTTCCGCCAAGTGTGTAGGCAGGTCTAATAACTAGAGGGTAGCCAATTTTTTCTGCAAGGACCTTTCCTTCTTCTAGGGTAGTTGCGATTTCAGACTGAATAATTGGCTCGCCAATTTCCTTCATAGTATTTCTAAAAATATCTCTGTCTTCGCCTTTTTTTATAGCTTCAATGTCAGTGCCTATAATTTTTATTCCGTATTTATCTAAAATTCCACGCTTGTCTAGGTCTAGGGTCATGTTAAGACCAGTTTGTCCGCCCATGCCTGCAATAAGGGAATCAGGTCTTTCCTTTTCAATAATTTTTTCTATAAAGGAAATAGTTATTGGCTCAATATAAATTTTATCGGCAACACCCTTGTCTGTCATAATAGTAGCAGGGTTTGAGTTCACAAGAACAGTTTCCACACCATTCTTTTTTAAAGTTTCGCAAGCTTGTGTGCCTGAGTAGTCAAACTCAGCAGCTTGTCCTATAACAATGGGACCAGATCCTATTACTAGCGTCTTCTTAATCGAATTATCTCTTGGCATTTTTTTCTCCTTTTCCAAATAAAAGATCAAACATTCTTAAAAATGGGCAAAAAAAATTTAAGGTATTAAATTTGCTCAAAAAAAAATCATGCACAAGGACATGATTTTGCGTCAGTCCTTGGACTGATTTTCTATTTTTTTATCTTTATTATTAAATCACTTTTACAAAAAAATTGCAAGAACTTTTTAAGAAAAAATTTATAAAACATCTCACAAAAATTTAGAATAAAATAATATGTAGAGAATCCTCATCACTCATATTGTCCAACAAAAGAGTTAAAATTATTTAGAATTTATTGTATAATAAGAAAGATAAGGAGGAGAAGTTATGACAAAAGTTCTCCATTTAATTAGTGGCGGCGACACAGGTGGCGCAAAGACCCACATCTTTACGCTGATGAAAGGCTTATCTGGCAAAGTCGAAACCAAAATCATTTGCTTCATCAAGGACACCTTTTATGACGAAGCAAAGGAGAGAGGCATCGACATAGAAGTCTATCCACAAGAAAAGAGATCAGACCTTTCCGTCGTTTCTAAATTAAGTGACGAAATAAATAATGGCAAGTACGACTTAGTCCACGCCCATGGAGCGCGAGCTAATTTTATTTGCATGTTTTTAAAAAAGAAAATAAAAGTCCCCATGGTCACAACTATCCATTCAGATTACATGCTTGACTTCAAGGACTCATTTTACAAAAATTTAATCTACACGACTTTAAATAAGATGTCTTTAAGAAAATTTGATCACTACATTTGCGTAAGTGACAATTTCAAAAAAATGCTAGTGGATAGAGGCTTTGACAGGGATAAAATTCATGTCCTCTACAACGGCATAGACACAGAAGAAAAAATAGAGTACATCCCAAAGACTGCTTTCTTGGAAAAATATAAGATCAACTACAATGGTGAGCTCTTGGTGGGAATTGCAGCAAGACTTGACAAGGTTAAGGACCACGAGACCTTTATAAAGGCTTGCAAGGAAACTCTAGAAGTAAACCCAGACATCATATTTTTAATAGCAGGAGATGGCGACGAAAAGAAAAAGCTTGAAGAAATGGCTAAGTCCTTTGGCATAGAAAAGAATATTTACTTCCTTGGTTTTGTAAGGGACAAATATTCCTTCTTTAACGCCATAGACATAAATGTGCTTACAAGCATTTCTGAGTCCTTTCCCTATGTAATTCTTGAAGCAGCTCTGCTAGCCGTGCCTACAGTTTCCACAAAGACTGGCGGCATACCAGAGATCATAAAGGACGATTACACTGGATACTTATTCCCAGTGGGAAATTACAAGTCCCTTTCCAGATACCTTTTGGACCTCTATGACAAGAGAGACAAATTAAAGGAACTTGGCGACAACATAAAAAAAGAAGTAGTAGAAAAATATTCTCATGAATCCATGGGAGAAAGACAAAAAGAAATTTACGATGAAATATTAAGGGGAGGAAAAAATGAAGATAATTGACAAAAAGGGCAGACTTTTTGGACTAATTAACATAGTCGATTTATTGGTAATAATTTTGTTACTTGCACTTGTAATGATGGGAGTAAAGAGATTTGGCAACAAGGCAGCAGTTGGCGAAGCAACAACAAAAAAAGGTGTCATCACTGCAGAAGTTAAAGATGTAAGAGATGTAACTGCCAATAACATAAAAGTTGGCGACCCAATTTACGATTACGACAAGGGAACTTTAATAGGCAAAATCGCCACAGCTGAAGTTGAACCCTACAAGGACAAGACAGAATATCAAGGCAAATTTTACAATGCAGAAGTACCTGGCAAGTTCAGAGTAACTATTACAATAGACGCAGATGTCAAGGAAACTCAAGATTTTTATCAAGTTGGCACTGAACAAGTGAGAATCGGTGCAGAGATGAGAATAAAAAACAAGTCCATAACAACATTTATGACAATACTTGGCGTTGAAGTAAAGAACTAGGTGATCACTATTAATTCAATAACTATAAGCTTTCTAAATAAAATCTACTCATCCTTTTCTGGCTACTACGAGAGCTCACAGACAAAAAGGATTCACGATTTTATTAGAAAACCTCTAGCAGAAAACTTTGCAAATTCAAAGACTAAAAAAGTCCTAGCAGGCGAAAAAGTTTTATTTGCAAAATCCTTTATCTATAGAATTTATAGAGGACTTTTTAACTTAATAGAAAAATTTATGAATTTTTTGGGCAGGATTTTTGTGCCACTGATTAAACATTCCTTTTTCCTTGGCTCAGCCTTTAAGTCCCTTGACGATTTTGACGAAATCGCAGGCATGATTTCAAATATCACCTTTTACACTGGCATCTTAACACTGATACTTTCAGTAATTTTAAGGGCGAAGATAATTTTGCCACTTGCCTTTATTGTACTTGGGATAATTCTTTCCCTCTTAAAGGGCAAATACATGGACATAATAAAAGGCTCCAAGGTCCTAGAATTTTTTATATCTTTCTTTAAACTAGATGAAGGCGGTGAAAACTGGTGGTAAAATCAAAAAAAATTAATTTTATACTTTTGTCTGCAGTTTTCTTAAGCCTAATCTATTATTTCTTAGGGACAAAACTATTTTTGGCAGCCTTTGTGGGTGTAAGCGGACTCCTTTTAGTCATCTACGACATAAAAATTGGACTTTTCGCATCAGCCTTTTTATATCCCTTTGTGCCAGATGCCTTGGGACTAATAATGCTCCTTTCCATGGGATTTTTTGTCCTATTAAGGACCTTTCTCTACAAGGAAAGTTTCACAGTGGGCGAGAGGACAGTGCCCCTTTTCATATTTGCCTTTATAATAGTTTTTTCAACTATAACATCCATTGACCCAGCAGGGTCAGTCCGTGACTTGGCACTAAATGCAGCAGGCATATCCTTTTTATTTGCCATGACAAATTCCATAAAGACAAAGGGAGAACTCAATGCCTTTATATCAACCCTACTTTTGTCAGCCCTTGTAGTTGCCCTACTTGGAGTAGTCCAATACTTTACGGGAGTACAAATGAGGCCAGAGTGGCTAGATACAGAAAATAACACAGATATTGCAGTTAGAGTTTACTCAGTATTTTTCAATCCAAATATTTTGGCAGAATACCTGGTCCTAATTACACCAATAGCAGTAGGAATAACTTGGTACACAAAGTCCATGAGGAAGAAATTTCTCTTTGCAGCCTCAACAGGCATACTCCTACTTTGCATAGTTATGACATTGTCAAGAGGTGGTTGGGTAGGAATTGCCCTTGCAGCCCTTGCCTTTGTCCTCTTAGTAGATAAGAGACTGCTACTATTAGGAGTGCCAATAATTCTTGGAGGACTGGCATTCTTGCCACAAAAAGTCCTAGACAGGATCACCTCCATTGGCTCAACAGTGGACTCATCAAACCTATATAGGATAAAAATTTGGCAAATAACAAAAGATGTCATAAGAGACA
>NZ_KV804737.1:8846-16505 GCF_001811425.1 Peptoniphilus sp. HMSC062D09
ATAACAAAAGATGTCATAAGAGACAACCTCGTAGCAGGCGTTGGCTTTGGTTATATGCCTTTCAAAGACACCTTCGAGAGATACATCAGGACCATGCCCATCTACCATGCCCACAACACCTATCTTGAAGTGGCAGCAGAAATTGGCTTAATAGGATTTATCTTCTTCATGTTACTACTTTTGTCCACCCTAAAATACGCTTATGTAAACCTAGTAAAATCAAAGGACAAGTATTTCAAGTACCTTGGAGCAGGACTCTTTGCCAGCATAATTGGGATCATGGGCCATGGACTTGTAGAGCACTTCCTATACATTCCGAGAATAATATTTACCTTCTGGATTGTACTTGGCATAATATTTACAGCCATAAAAGTAGAAAAAGATGAAAGAGAAAACCTAAGCCAAATAAATTTAGAAGAAGTAGAAAATACAAACACAGCAAGCAAAAACACAGTAGAAAGAAAACCAATAACAGAGTGATAAAATGAATGGTATGAAAAAAATTGTAATATCAGGATACTTTGGCTTTGACAACTCTGGCGACGATGCCATCCTAAAAGCCATGGTAGAAGACTTTAAAAAACTAAATAGAGAAAATTTTGAAATAAAAATGACAGCACTTTCAAAAAATCCTGAGAAGACAAAAAAAGTTTACGGCATAGATGCAGTAAATAGATTTTCATTACCAGAACTCATCTCTAGTCTAAAGGATGCAGACCTCCTCCTATCAGGCGGCGGCTCCCTTCTTCAGGACATAACCTCAACGAGGAGCATAATCTACTATCTCTCAGTGATAATTTTGGCGAAGATGCTGGGGAAAAAAGTTTGCGTCTACGCCAACGGCATAGGACCCATTGACAAGAGGAAAAACAGAATTTTAACCAAGAGAGTCCTAAATAAAGTTGACTACATCACCCTTCGCGACAAACTATCCTACGACTTCGTAAGAGATTTGGGAGTGACAAATAAAAACATAGAAGTCACAGCAGACCCAGTCTTTACCCTAAAGGCGGCAGACCAGGATAGGGTTGAGGAGATCTTAAGAGATGAAGGCTTAAAAATAACAGAAAAGACACTGGGATTTTGCATAAGAGACCACAAAAAAGATGAGTCAATAAAAGAAAAATTTGCAAAGACCATTGACCTCTTAATAGAAGCTGGCTACGACATCTTGCTTGTGCCCTTCCACACACCAAGGGACAATGTCTATTCAAGAGAAGTTGCAGATAAGTGCAACCACAAGGAAAAAGTCATGCTAATAGAAAATACCTATTCAGCAGGCGAACTCATGGGCATCTTCAAAAAACTAAGACTTTTAGCAGCAATGCGCCTTCACTCCTTAGTCTATGCAGCCAGCGTAAATCTTCCCATGGTGGGCATAATATACGACCCAAAGGTTGAAGCCATGGTTGAAGAACTTGGCATAAAAGAAGCAGTGGATGTAGAAAATTTCACAGCAGAAGAATTATATGAAAAAACCTTGCTGGCTCTTGATAACTTAGAAGAAAGGCGACAAATATTAAGAGAAAATACAGAAAAAATGCGACAAGAGTCCAAGAAAAATGTAGACATAGCCCTAAGGCTCTTGGGCGAAAAATAGGCTTGAAAATTAAATAAAAAATATGGAGAGTAACATAGGTTTGCTCTCTTTTTTTTTTAACTTTTTTGCAAATCAACAAAAAACTTATAAAAATAAAAAATAAAATATTAAAAGATTGATAGGAAAGCGAAGTATAGGAATAAATTCATAGAATACCACCCTAATATCATTAAAGCATTGTACAAAATAAATACAAATTTTACTGGGGGGGGGGGTATTAAACCCTGACAAAAGCTTGCGAATCCAAGAAAACTTAGGATTTTAAAGTGGAAAAAAATTAATTAATTTGATATAATATATTCGTATAAATAAAAAAACTGGAAGTATAAAAATAAAGCGATTTATTAAGAATTACTATCATTACAACCACTTTAATAGAATATAGAAAGCTTTATAAGTCCAGTATTGAGGAGATGGTTTTTAAATTAATAAGAGAAATATAATTAAGAAGATGTAACTCATAATTTGTTATCTATTTATAGAAAGGAGAAAAAATATGGACAACAAACAAATAAGAAAAAGATATTTGTCCTTGTTCCTAGCCCTAATAATGATATTAGGAACATTGCCTACAAATATCTTTGCAGAAGTTGAAAAGGCGGATTGGACCATAGACGAGCAAAAAGAAGCCGAAATGAGCTTCTGGAAACTGGCTGATAAAAACGAGGTTATCGTTGTGGCCAATGCGGAAGGAATGAAGACACCTTCTATTAACTACATTGGAACCTATATCAACGATGAAGGTAGAACAGTTGTTAGGGTTTCATTTAGGGTGTTTCAAAATCTAGCCTCCGCTGTATGGCATAAGGCCCTATTCAAATTTGACAACGACTTATATAACCTGATTGATTTCACTAATCCGGGAACAGGGATGTATAAGGGTACTGATAATGGAATGTGGCACGATTCAGATACCTATAAAGAAGTCGTTCCATTTACCGATGCTGTAAGTTCTATTTCAGGAGGGGTTCATGTTAAAGAACAAAACCTGAAGAACAATAAAAATTTAGTAGGTGGAGCTGCTAGAGTTGAAGTTCCCATCGACCTTGTTTTAATAGATGGGAAAACAGTTGATGACATTAAAGGCCAACCGCATATTCAAATGAGGTTAACAGACGATGATTATAAAAGAGTCTTCTGTGTAGCCGGTACCGGTAAAGCCGATAACGATACGACTGATGCGGATCAAAATCTAATTGTTACACCTTATAACTCTTATACTTTTATGACTTTTATTCCTTCAGCAAACAATAATGCGGATGTGAATACTGTTGAAGACTACAATAGGGACTTGCAATTCTACGCTGCCAACTCTTATGCAAAATACAATGAAGCAGGCGGATACCTGGATGTATTCCATAAACAATCAAAGCTTAACTCAACTGATAACATCGGCGGCGAATACTTTGCCTTCAGACAAGTATTTAATGAAAAATTTGCAGAAGTATTAAAGCCACAAGATGAATCAGGCACAGTAGCAGAAGTATTCCCGGCCAACCAACAAGGCGACATGTGGAAAAATGCTTCTCCTATACAAATCACAAAGGCAGATCTAAACGATTCTAACAACAGTGAATTAAACCCGGGCTTTGTAGGTATCCAAGTTGCTTCCAATGCCAAGGGCAATATAGGACAAAATTTTGCAGGACTTAAAACCGTATTAACAACAGCGGTTCCTCAGAATTCCTATTTAAATGGTGCAACGACAGAGTTTAACTCAGGACTTCCTACGATTACCAGATACTATATCGATAAAGATAAGGTAGCTGAAAAAGGTTTAAAGACAGATGACTTGGCGTCCTTTGACTTTTACTCTACTTTCATCTTGGATAGTACCAAGAAATTCATCGAGTATATGGCGACGAACGATACAGGTTCTGATATTGTTCTTGAACCAAACAGTATTCTAGGCTTAACTTATGCTGACGGCAAGACATCTACACCAAATCAAAAATTATATGAATACTCACTAACTTTCGGAGAGGGTCCTTATAGTATTGAACTAAGATCCAATTTTAAACACGTTGGTGGAGGTCCTTTACAACCTGGTCATGGTAGAGAATACGAATACAATCTGATCCCTGGCATGACCATTAAATCCGGAGAAAAGATTACCTTCAGAACAATGAAGTACGACACACCACCAAGCAAGGTAACACTTACTCTACCTTCTAAAGACGGTAACAAAACAATCGACCTATTACCTGGTGCAGACGGAGCTGAAAAAACAACTCCTAGAAGGTTGAACTACATTACAACCTATGCAGGTGGCTCCGCAACTCAATCCGGTGTAAATCCAGACATTGATGAATTATTCACCGATTCTCAAAATATCACAGGTAGAACGAGATACGTTGGTGCTAAAATCAAACTCTTCTACCCGGATAACACAGACTATGAATTCACCATTGCGGATCAAAAGACCAGAACCAAAATGAATGTCAATGGTGCTGATGTAAATGGCTACACATTTACGACAGAAGGTAAAACCGGATTTGCAATGCCAACAGAACTTGTAAAAGATTCCGTTATCGGTATTACAAATACTGACGTAAAAAAGGCATCCACACCAAGCGAAAAAGTATTTGAAAAAGTACAAGCCAAAGTTACTTTCGATTTAAACGGCGGTAAATTAGCTACGACTGTAAAATCATTTGAAGGTTACAAGGCAAATGATGCAACAAACTTACCGGGAACAGAATTTGCTTATAACTTAAAAAGAGCAAATGACACAGCGCCGGTAGTAAGAATCGCACCGATGAACGAAAAAGCAGCGGGCGAAAAAGGCTACACGCCAAACGGATTTAAAGTTGATAAATACATCGACCACAACGGCGATGCATTAAAAGACGACGCACTTGAACTTAGAAAATTCGTAAGCGACAAGCCTACAAAAGATGGAGTAGTATTCTACGGCTGGACAACAAAGAAAGTAAACACAGTTGACGAATACAACAAATTGGAAGAATTGAAGACAGAAGCACAAGCTAAAGACATAACAAAAACATATAAGTTTACAGAAAATTCTCCAATCCTATCTGAAATGACCGTATATGCTTTCTATGGACCAGTAAAATCACAAGTAACAAATCCAAAGCAAACTTATGATGAAGCAAATGACAAGCAATATGTGGAAATTACACCTACAGAAGAAGGAAAATCACTTCCAACAGATGCAACATATAAGCTTGTTAAGAAAAATGAAGATGGAACTTATACAGAAGTTGAAGGTTTAACACAAACTACAAAAGAAGATGGAACACCTGTATTTGATATAACAGACTTACCAAGTGATAAATTCGATCCAGAAGCAGACTACTATATCGAAACAACAGAACCAGGAAAGACACCATCTTACTCTGATAATCCAGTTAAGATTGACAAGCAAAAACCTGTAGAATCCACAACTCAGGGAGAAGAATTAAAAGCTACTCCTGACCTATTTAAATATATGGTAAAGATAACTGGTAAAGCGAAAGATGCAGATCATAAGATTTTAAAAGCAACAGTTGAAGCAAATGGAAAAACTGTTGCAGTTAAAGCAACAACAGATGATACAAACTTCACGATTGAATTAAACGATGATACTTTAAAACAATTAGGAGAAGCTGTTTCATATAAAGTAACCATCTACGACGAAATGGGGAACAAGCTTGAAAAAACTCTAACAGTTCAAGCTGTAGAAAAAGATCTTAGATTAGAAATTGGCGACCTAGTGTCAGGAGAAAGTCAAATTTTCTTAAAATCTAAAACGGACGCTACATTGACTATTAGACTTATAAGAAGCAGACAAGTAATAAACTTAGATAACTACACAGCAAAAAGTGACGACTTTGAAGCCATTAACCTAAAACAAAATGGAACAGAATTCAAGCTGGAAAAAGGCGATAGAATTATAGTAGATTCTAAACTAGAGGGTTACAAAGACGCTAGAATAATGAGAGTAGCTAAATAATCTATAAGTGCTATTGGACAAGGAGGTAAAAATGAATTCCCAAAAAAGAATTCTATCATTTCTACTTGCGCTTGTTATGATTCTTGGAACATTTAGTCCTGTTTTAGCAGCAGGGCTAGATGCCAGAGAATTTCACGATACAAGCATAAATACAGTAGAGATAGAAGGAAAAAATGATGGTAAAAAATTAGTTTTTAACTTGCAAGAAAAAACTAATTCATTAAGAAAAGCTAGCACATTTGCTAATGGGCCAAGAAGAGCACCTTCAGCAAATGGTGAGCCTGTCTATGAAGAAAATGATGTAAAAGTCAAGATCAATTTATCAGGCGTTAATGGAAAAAATTTTCCTTTTGCTACAATATTTCCAAATGGAGCAAAAGTTAAGCTTGAATTATTTGATATGGACACATTTGAAACCACAACGGTAGAAAAAGATTTTACTTCAGATGGGCAAGAAATCGACTTTGGCGTTTACAAAGAAGACCAAATTCAGGATATTACAATTGAACTTGCAGACAATGTAAATATTGCTGGTAAAATCATTCAAAACACCACAAGTGGTACAGGTGGACACGTAGGTACAACAGTCTTTAATCTGTATCTTTACCAATATGTAAATACAGATGTAAAAGTTACTACAGTTGATGAAGCTGGAAATACAACTACAAATCCAACAACAGCTGCCACAAATGGTAAAATCAAAGTAAAAGCAGGGCAAGAAGAAAAGGAAATTGAAATTCCAGCTGAAACTAATGAAACAGAAACATTTTTAGATAAAGATGTTAATGTAGCAACCATTTCAAATTTCCAAAACTCACCAACAGTTGAAGTAACAGGTTTAAATGATAAGGACGTATTAGTAGATAAAGCTAATAACAAAGTCTATAAACCAGAAGTAAAAGTTGACGAAAATGGAATCAACCCAACAGAAATAAAATTCACAGAAAAACCAATCTGGTCAGAAGATAATAAATACGCTACTGACCCTGACTACGTAGCCGTAACATTCGCCCAAGGCGACCATGGAACTATAGCAGAAAACAAAACATATTATGTTTTCAGAGGCGTGGAAATGGACTCAACTTTAACTCCACCAACAGTCACACCAAATGCAGGTTGGATACAAAAGACTGGAGCAGAAGCTTGGGGCCCAGCTTTAGCTACAAAATACGATACAGCGACACAACACGTTGCTCAATATACACAAAAAGCCATAGCTGAACAAGTAACAGAACTTGGCGGACTAAGCCCAGAAACAATAAAAGTATGGGTAAACGATCCAATTGACTGGTCAAAGGGAGTAAAAGCTACAACAGAAGCAAACAAAGACAAAGTAGCAGCCCTACTAAAAGACGCAACAGTAACAGACAAGACAGACCCAGCAAGAACATCAGACGCAGCAGGAAAATATGAAGGAACACTACTAGTAACATTTAAAGACAAATCAACAATAGAAGTTCCAAAACAAATGTTAATCGTAAGCGAACACATAGTTACACTAAACCCTAAAGATCCAGACGCACCAAAAGAAGAAGAGCTACCAGATGATAAAATAGAAGTTAGGTTTTTAGCGTCAACAGGTGTAGAAAGTATAACAACAACTGGAAAAACATACGTTAAACCAGAAACAGTATTCCAAGATAAAGACTTTCCACAAGAAAAAGATATAACATTTAAAGAAGGATACAAAGGACCAGTAACATGGATACCAGAAGATAGAACAGTTACAAAGTCATCAAATGCTTATGATAAAAGAAATGGATACTTTAGATTCATAGCAAAAGCAACAAAATTAGAAGACATCATAGGACCAGTAGACCCAGGCAAAACACCAAATCCTGACACAAACAACTATTGGACAGTAACCTTCAAATCAGCAGACGAAAAAACTGGAACAGTAGATGCAAAGAACACTTATTACGTATTAAAGACAGCTAACAAAACTTTAGCAGACTTAACAGCACCAAATACTACACCAGCAGAAGGATACACATTTAACAAATGGACACCAGCAGTAGATAAGAATACAGTAGTAGATAAAGACATTGAAGTAATAGGAACATTTGCAAAAGATGTAGTTCCACAAAAACCAGGAGAAGACAAA
>NZ_KV804738.1:0-64968 GCF_001811425.1 Peptoniphilus sp. HMSC062D09
CTTATATTTTATTTAAGGAAGTGATGAAAATCATAAAGTTGAAGAGAATCTCTCTTAAAGCCGTTAGGCTATTGTTCCTTGAAAACTGAATAGACCAAGGTAGGACTTTATCTACTTGTGGAGGATTATGACTTACGCCATGACCTTTCTGCTGAGAATAATTTCGGTTTTATGAATACTGAGAAATCAAGGAAACAAGAAAGCGAGCGATAAATAAGAATACATAAAAACAGATTTGGCAACCTGTTCAATGAAGCAAGTAGTGATAATGATACTTCAATAGTTTAAGCCGGCTCGTCTGGAATAAGAGGCGGAGGTGAGATTCCTATGTTGCTGCCAAGCACCTACCAAAGTCGTTAAACTTAAATTATAGAAGAAAACATATTTTGATTATAGAAAGTTTGTAAAGGAAGGAGGGGTGTCTGTGGATAGTGACTGGAATGGATTGGCTGATTTAATAGCAAATCTGATTACAAAATATGCTGGTGTTTTAGATTTAGATAATCTGCCCGATCCAACGCCAGCAAAAAATCAAGAGATTAAAAATAGTTTTGACATGGCAAAAACACTAATTGAGGCGGACTAATAAAGGTGTTATAATATACTTGAAATGATAGTCCAAACTTAAATTCAAAAATTTATATATGATATAGAAAAATTATATTGAGGTTAATGCTATGTCAAAAGAAAAAATAAAAGTATATCTTTATACACGAGTATCTACGTCAATACAGATAGAGGGGTATTCGTTAGAGGCACAAAAATCAAGAATGAAAGCTTTTGCTATTTACAACGATTATGAAATTGTTGGAGAGTATGAAGATGCCGGAAAGTCTGGCAAGTCTATTGAAGGTAGAATTCAGTTCAATCAAATGATGGAAGATATAAAATCTGGAAAAGATGGAGTGTCTTTTGTTCTTGTGTTTAAGTTATCAAGATTTGCAAGAAATGCCGCTGATGTTCTTTCTACACTTCAGATAATGCAGGATTATGGAGTTAATCTTATTTGCGTTGAAGATGGCATTGATTCATCTAAAGATGCCGGGAAACTAATGATTTCTGTTTTATCAGCTGTGGCTGAAATAGAAAGAGAAAACATACGTATTCAAACAATGGAAGGTCGCATTCAAAAAGCAAGGGAAGGAAAATGGAATGGCGGCTTTGCTCCGTATGGATATAAACTTGAAGATGGCAAGCTATTTATAAATGAGGAAGAGGCAATTGCCATAAGAACGATTTTCGACCAGTATGTAAATACTACGATAGGAGCCAATGGGATATCTAAATACTTAGAGAATCATGGAATTAGAAAAATCCCAAGACAGAATGGTAAGAATCCTTTGTTTGATGCAGGTCTTATAAGAAAGATATTAAAGAATCCTGTATATAATGGGAAAATAGCATTTGGAAGAAGAACTTTAGAAAAAGTTCATGGTACAAGAAATGAATATAAGCAGGTTGAACAAGATGAGTATCTAATATCTGAAGGGATACATGAAGCTATAGTTTCCGATGAAGTTTGGCAAGCTGCTCAGGTTAAGCTAAAATCTCAAGCAAAGAAATATGAGCATGTGAATAAAGGAAAAGATACACGCACACACTTGCTTTCTGGAATTGTAAAATGCCCGATATGTGGAGTGGGAATGTTTGGAAACAAGTGTATCAAGAAAAAGAAAGATGGCACAAAGTATAAAGATTTTTATTACTATGGTTGTAAACATAGGCAGATGATAAGAGGTCATAAGTGTACTTTCCGTAAGCAAATTAGAGAAGAATTGTTAGATGATGCTGTTGCAGAGGTAATTGTCAAGATTGTAAGTAATCCGAAATTTGCTTCTATGATGCAAGAGAAAATCAACATGAAGGTGGATACCTCTGAAATAGAAACAGAAATAGATAATTACCAAAAGGAATTGAGGAAGTGTCATTCTACAAAGTTTAAGCTAATTGAGGAAATAGATAATTTAGATGTTGAAGATAAGCACTATAAGAGAAGGAAACAGGATTTAGACGACAGACTTTATCGCATGTATGACAAAATAGATGAATTAGAATCATCACTAATTGATGCGAAAGCAAAGAAACAGACTATTGAAGCTGAAAAGCTTACAGGAGATAACATATATAAGGTTCTGATCTATTTTGATAAGCTCTATAAAGTCATGAATGATGTAGAGCGTAGACAGTTAATTACAGCTTTGATTTCTGAAATTCAAGTTTATGAAGAAAAACAGCCTAACGGACAATGGCTAAAATCAATTACTTTCAAGCTTCCGATTATAGAAGAAAATCTCAACATAGGTTTGGACAATGATGAGCACGTTGAGACTGTAGTATTGATGTCAAGAAAATAAGATAAGAGGTTATAAGACTGTTGAAATCAATGGCTTTTGGGGTTTTAGAAGAAATCCTAAAAGCCATTTTTATATTAGAAAAACACCTTGTGGGAACACTTCAAGTGTAGATTATTGCAGGGTGTGTAGACACTATGTATATTTTAGGGAGAGTGAACAGGATAGATAATATCAGGCTACTTATCATATAATAAAAATGATATAATAATAATTAGGTTGAATTAAGGAGTTCAATATGAATAAAAAAATAAATCTGATATTACCTAAAAAACAATTCCAAATCCAGCGAGTAGGAATCTATGCACGAGTCAGTACGACAGATAAAGACCAGTTAAATAGTTTGGTGGCACAAATATCTGCTTTAACTAGACTTACCTCCCATTATTCCAATTGGAAGCTTGTAGATATTTATATTGATATTGCATCAGGAAAAACTAAATCTAGTAGAAAAGAATTCTCCAGAATGCTTGAAGGCATAAAGAAAGAAGACGTTAATATAATCGTTACAAAGAGCGTGAGTCGATTTGGTAGAGATACAGTAGATGCTTTAGAAGCATTAAAAGTAATTAAGCAAGCCAGTGCAAGAATTATCTTTGAACAAGAAAACTTAGATAGCCAAGAAGATGATACTGATATGATCATATCCATTATGGAATCTTTGGCACAATCAGAAAACGAACAGCGAAGTGAAAATATAAAATGGGGTCTAAAGCAAAGAGCAGCACAAGGCACATCAAAACTTTATAATCGAAAGTGCTATGGCTATGATCATGATGAGAATGGAGAACTAATTATAAACTTCCAACAAGCAAAAGTAGTCAGGAAAATATTTAATTGGTACTTAGATGGGAAAAGTATCATAGGCATTGTCAAAGAACTTGAAAAAGAAAAGATTAAATCCCCAACAGGGAAAAACAAATGGCCAAAAAGAAGTATTGAAACCATGTTAGAAAATGAAAAGTATATAGGTTCTGTAAAATTATTAGATTCAGTAAATAAAGAAAATTATTATCTTCTAAAAGATAATCACGAAGCAATTATTACAGAGGAAGTATTTAATAAAGTTCAAGAAGAAAAATCAAGTAGGAGTAATATTGATGAGGAGAATAATAGAAAGAGTAGAAAATATAGCTCTATAAATAAATATAGGAGATAATGCATCAACTATAAATACAAAAGTGAAGGAATAAATGAGGTGAGATAGTGAAAAGAAAACAATTTGATGATTTTTATTTTGTTAAAGACGGTCAAATTCATAAATTAGATGAAGTTCAAGCGCATTATGAAAAAAATAACGGTGACATATCTTATTATAAAGGAGATATGAGATGTCCAGAATGTAAAGAAGCCAGACTAGCTTTTACACACAAAACATCAAAGAACCGTGAATACTTATCAAAAGAGCCTACTTCAAATCATTTAGACAATTGTTCTTATAATTATGATTATGCTAGTAAAAAACAAATAATTGAGTATGTAGAAACAATGAATGATAATCAAATTCGAGATAAGCTCGAATCAGCATTAAATATGCTGATGAATAGAGACACATCAAAAGACATTAATATAAATAGCCAGGCACAAAGAGATAATCCACTTATTATAAAAAGTTCTAACGGGGGCAATTCAATACAACGAACAATCCCAAGAAAGAGTCTTAGTATGTGGTTAGATAAAGAATATGAAGGCAAAGTTTTTATATTTTATGGTAAAGTTAAATTAAAGGTTGAGCTAGTGAAACAAGCAGAGCAAGAGGGACAAGTCAAGCCATCTGAAGAATTTTTCAAACTATTGATTTATACCAAAAGAAGAGAGGAGACATGGGGATATAAAACAAAAGTATTTCGTGGAAGATTTGAAGATAAAATAGATGAGACTAAAGAATATGATATAGCAATTTTAGGGTATCTCGACTTTTCTCGTGGGAATACACCAGAAATAAAGTTGGTAAAATACAACTCATTACTATATAGATAAAATCTTATGAGAGAGCTTATAACGAAATAATAATTACTTTTTAGCATTTTCTATAGTTGAGTCATATATTAGCCTAATCAAAAAATTAGTTGGTGTAGACGATAATGATGTAAAACAAGAATAATTAGCGGTTTTATGAAATAAAAACAAGGTAGAATATAACCTAACTATCACACGTGGAGAGTGTAGTATTGATGTCAAGAAAAGGAGATAAGAGGTTATAAGACTGTTGAAATCAATGGCTTTTAGGATTTTAGAAGAAATCTTAAAAGCCATTTTTCTATTTGAAAAATACCTTGTGGGAACATATTAATAGTAAAAATCGTAGGGGTGTGTAGACAGGATAGATATTTATAGGGAGAGTGAACAGAATAGATATTAGGACTTGACACAGCAATTAATAAGTTGTAAAATATAAACAAGTTAGCAGATTAGCTAATAAAGTAATAGGAGGTAATCATGAACAATCACGAACTGACTTTTGGGAATTTTATTTCTCAGAAGAGAAAGGATTTAAGAATCACCTTAAAGGATATGGCGGACAGGCTTAATATTTCCTCACCGTATCTAAGCGATGTAGAGAAAGGAAAAAGAGATTCTTTTGACTTAGATAGGTTGAACCAAATTGCTAAAATATTAAACTTGGATGAAGAAGAATCATCCATTATGATGGATTTAGCTGGAAAGCAAAGAAATACGGTGGCACCTGATTTGCCAGAGTATATTTTAAAGACTAAAGGCTTAAGCGTAGCTTTGAGAAAGGCTAGAGACTTAGATGTTAAAGAAGAAGAGTGGATAAAATTCATTGAAGAAATTGAAAAAGAGAGGTAGGCATGTATCAATATAACTTCAGCAAATCAAGTACAGGTGCTCCATTTATCACTTTAGATCAAATTGAATCACTGACCGAGAATATTCTTAATAAATATTGTCCTTCTGCAATAGAGAATTTTGAAGCAGTAGATATTGAGGGACTGGCAGAATTTGATTTAGGGTTTAATGTTGAGTATGCCTACTTATCTCATAACGGATGCTATGCAGGAATGATGGTCTTTAATGATGACCAAGTAATACGAACAATGAAAAGCCTAATGCCAAATGTTGAAACTGGACAATGGGAACTAGAATATCTTACAGATAGAGCCAATACTATTCTAATAGATAAGCAATTAGACAATCCAAGAGATAAAGGATTTAGAAGATTTACCCTAGCTCATGAATGTGGACATGGTGTAATTCATCCGTGTGTATTTTACAGAGATCCAAACCAACTATCTTTTTTTAATGAAGAAGAAAAGCCTGCTTCACTAGCTTGTCGAACTGGCGATGTTAAAAAGAAGAAAACTAAGCGCTGGGGATTTATGGATACAATAGAATGGCAGGGGAATACATTTGCTTCTTGTCTTTTGATGAATAAAAAAGCGATTATAAAGTATTTATACTATCTGGGCTATGATAAGCATATTAAGGATGAGACTTATCTATTTGATTTCATCATGAAAGTATCAGAGCAATTCCAAGTATCAAAAACAGCAGCATTAGTTCGATTAAAAGTATTAGGCTATGCACCTAATGACTTTGAATTAACAAAAGAACTATATAACGAATTTAGTTTTTAAAATATAGCTTAGCTATATTTTTTTAAGAAAGAAATTAGCAAAGAAGCTAACAAGGAAAGATAAGGAGGTATTATGGAACAAATGGCATGTCCAGTCTGTAAAAAGAGATTTTTTGATGTATCAAGAATTCCTTTAGAGAAAATAGAGATAGCAGCAAAATGTCCACATTGTGGGAAAATCTCAACACTGGAAATATCAAACAAAAATAAGAAAAAACCATACCGAGCAAAGAAGTAAATGTAACTATCAAATAGCCGGATGAGTATTCAAAAGGAAACTCATCTGGCTATTTTTATATTAAGGAGGTGATCCTATAGAAATAAGAAACAAAGAAGGAAAAAGAGTCTGTGATATTAGTGAAGACAAGAAAAAGCTTACTATCAGGCGAGGTAAAAGTACAACCATAGCCTATGTAGTTAAAGGCGAAATTAAAATTTTAAATAAGTAAAAGATATCCGCAAGAACGCTAGACGGCAGTCGGAAAACCAAACCATGGTTTTCTATTGCCGTCTTTTTTTGTTTTTACGGATGGCCTTCTTGCGGATCTAGAGATTTTGCAAGGAGGCAAAAGATGGCAAAGAAAAGATATTTAGAAATAAATGGCAAAGAAATCGAAGTTAGTGAAGAAGTCTACAAAGAATATATGAAACCAATCTGGAGAGAAAAAAAGAGAATCCAAAGAGCTTATAAGAATTTAGAAGAACTACAAGATAAAGACAGAATTAAAACAGCGGCTGAGAAAAATGGAAACTATGTCCAAGCAGGAAGTTTAGAAACAGGCTTTGTCGAAACAAAAGAATATGGTCTTCCCTTATCCCTTGATGTCGCAGAAGAAGAATACGACTTTGAAGTAACTAGCGTTAAAAATACTGAGGATATAGTAACGTACAAACTTCTAGAAGAAGCATTCTTAGAAGTCATTAGTGAATTTTCTGAAAGAGATAAAAAAGTTCTAAAACTACTTTTTCTCTACGAAATGAAAGAAAGAGAAGTCGCAGAAGTAGTAGGAATATCCCAAAAAACAGTTAATAACATCAAAAATAAGCATTTACCAAAGATTCAAGAGAAATTGAGACCTTGGAAAAAATAATTACTCAAAAACTTACTAGATGTCCTAAGGAATATGAGGGAAGAAGTCTTACTCAAATACAAACAGGATGTCCTAAGAAGTATGAGGATATACAACTTACTCAAAATGAAGGCAAATGTCCTAAGGAGTATGAGAGGAGAAATCTTACTCAAAAATTTAATGAATGTCCCAAGGAGTATGAAAGGAGGAACAAAGTGGACTTAGTAAAAAACGAACAGATGGCAGAAAGTTTAATAGCCATCTCAATTGTTGCCAAGAAGATAGCTATGGAATTAATGCAACCAGAGAAAGGAGAAAAAAGTGTCAAGAATAAAGCTACTGATGGAAATCAAAGAAGATGCAGAGAATCTTGCATCTAGTATAGGTGTCCTTCTAACAGCACTAGAAAGTGATGAGGAACTGCCTAAAGATGAAAAGGTAAAACAAGAAGAAAAGGCCTACGAGATTGAAGATGTTAGAAAGATACTAGCCGATAAATCAAGATTAGGCCATACAGCTAAAATAAGAGAACTTTTAGAAAAGTATGGGGCTAAAAAGTTATCTGAGATTGATCCAAGTAACTATAAAAGCTTGGTAGCAGATGTGGAGAAGTTGTAATGGGCGCTCACGCTATTTTATCAGCATCATCTTCTAATAGATGGATTCACTGTCCGCCAAGCGTTAGGCTCTCTCAAAAATACGAAGATGAAGTTAGTCCCTATGCACTTGAAGGCACATCGGCTCATGCCTTAGCAGAATATAAACTAAAGAAGTTATTAGGTTTAGATACTAAAGACCCGACAGAGGATTTAGATTTTTATGATGAAGAAATGGATGAGCTAACTGAGGGATATGCTTCATATGTGACAGAAGTAGTAAGTAGATACGAAAGTCCAGCCGTCTTTGTGGAAGAAAGACTTGACCTATCAGACTATGTTAAGGAGTCCTTTGGAACTGCTGACTGTGTAGTTGTTGGAGGAAAAGACCTTCATGTAATTGACTTAAAGTATGGTCAGGGAGTTTTAGTAGATGCTGAAGAAAACACACAACTCATGTTATACGGACTTGGTGCTCTGACTCTCTTCGATGGAATTTATGATATCGAGAAAGTAGTTCTTCATATCTATCAACCAAGAAGATGTAACATATCAACTTATGAAATTAAAAAGACAGAACTTTATAAGTGGGGAGAATCTGTACGAGAGATTGCAGAGAAAGCTTACAAAGGAGAAGGAGAATTCTCACGTGGAGAATGGTGCATCTTTTGCAAAGCAAAGAACAGATGCAGGAAAAGAGCAGAAGAGAATCTGAAACTAGCACAAGATGAATTTACTCTACCACCAGAACTATCTGACGATGAAATTGAAGAGATTCTACCAAGACTAGACGAAATGGAGCAATGGGTCAAAGATATCAAGGCCTATGCTTTAGAAAGAGCAATGAAGGGCCATAGATGGAAGAACCTAAAACTTGTCGAAGGTAGGTCAAATAGAAAATACCGAGATGAAGATGAAGTTGTAAAAAAAGTAAAAGAACTGGGATTTAATCCCTTTGAAGAAAAGTTACTTGGCATCACAGCTATGACTAAGTTACTAGGTAAGAAAGTCTTTGATGAAAATATCAGCAACTTATTAGAAAAACCAAAAGGAAAGTTGACCTTAGTAAGTATTGATGACAAGCGAGAAGAAGTAAAAATTGACAATGTTAAAGAAGAATTTGGAGTGGTTAAGGAATGAAAAAAATACCACTTACAAAAGGACTTTATGCATTAGTTGACGATGAAGATTACAAAGAACTATCAAAATATAAGTGGTTTGCCAGCGGTCATCCAGGTCAGTTATATGCCTGTAGACACAATCCAGAGAATAAATCTCGCCATATTAGAATGCATAGGCAAATTCTAAATGCTCCAGAGAATATGGAAGTAGATCATATAAATCTGAATAGATTAGATAATAGACGATCTAATTTGAGGCTAGCAACTAGACAAGAAAATTCTTTTAATAGAAAAAAGTTTAACATGAAATCTCACTCTAGATATAAGGGAGTTACTTTTCATATTAGAGATAGATGTTGGCAAGCGTGCATCAGAATAAATGAAAAGCATATTTATTTAGGTAGTTTTGATAAAGAAGTAGACGCTGCAATGGCGTACAACGAAGCGGCAAAAAAGTATCATGGTAGATTTGCAAAATTAAATATAATTCAGGAGGAAAATTATGCAAAATAAAACAAAAGTAATTACAGGTGAAGTTAGATTATCATATTTTAACGGATGGGAACCAAAGTCAATCAATGGTGGTAAAGAAAGATACTCAGTATCTGTCATTATCCCAAAGAGCGACCAAAAGACAATCGAAAAGATTGAAAAGGCAGTAGATGCTGCTATTGATGAAGGACTTTCTAAATTCAATGGAAAGAAACCAAATAAGAAAGCTATCAAACTTCCATTAAGAGATGGTGATACAGAAAAAGATGATGAAGCATATGCTGATGCATATTTCTTAAATGCCAACTCTATGACAGCACCTCAAATTGTAGATAGAAATGTAGAGCCTATTCTTGATAGAAGTGAAGTCTACTCAGGGGTTTATGCAAGGGTATCCCTTAATTTCTATGCCTACAATGTAAATGGCAATAAGGGCGTAGCGGTTGGGCTAGGGAATATTCAAAAACTAAGAGATGGTCAACCTCTAGGAAATAGGTCTAATGCAGCAGATGACTTTGATGCAATGGGCGATGATGAAGATTTCTTAGAATAGGAGGTAGAAATGGACTATTTAATTACAGCGATAGTTTTAGCTATTTGGTCCTTTTTATGGTATAAGCTTGGATTTTTACAAGCTCAGTTAAAAGAACTAGATAGAGATATCAGAAAAATAGAAAAACAAATAAAAGAAGATAGAAAAAATAATTTAGCAGAATTAACAAAGCTTAGTGATAGCTATGAAAAAATTGTCCATAGATCTTGAGACCTATTCTTCAGTTGATTTAGGCAAAAGTGGTGTATACAAATATGCCGAGAGTGAGGATTTTGAAATCCTCCTCTTTGCCTACTCTATTGATGATGGAGAAGTTAAGGTCATAGATTTGGCAAGTGGAGAGGTTATTCCTGAAGAAATATTGTCAGCCCTTAGTGATGAAAACGTAGAAAAGTGGGCCTTTAATGCAAATTTTGAAAGGGTGTGTTTATCAAAATTTCTTGGAGAGAGATTAAAACCTCAAGGCTGGTATTGTACCATGATTTGGTCAGCTTATCTTGGTCTACCTCTATCTCTTGAAAAAGTAGGAGAGGTTTTGAAGCTAGATAAGCAAAAGATGAATGAAGGGAAAGCTCTTATAAGATATTTTTCTATTCCTTGTAAACCAACTAAGACTAATGGTATGAGGACAAGAAATCTACCACATCACGACTTAGAAAAGTGGTCTACCTTTAAAGAATATAACAAAAGAGATGTGGAAACAGAAATGGAGATAAAGAAAAAACTATCAGCCTTTCCTATGCCTCAATCAGAATGGGAAAACTACTGGGTAGACCAAAACATCAATGATAGAGGAATTTTAATAGATGAAGTTTTAGTTGATTCAGCTATTAAATTTGATGAAATCTTACGAGAAGAAAATATGGATAGAGCCATAGAATTAACTGGTCTTGAGAATCCAAACTCTCCTTTACAGCTAAAAGAATGGCTTAATAAAAAAGGCTTAGAGATAGATTCCTTAGCTAAAAAATATGTAGAGTCTGCTCTTAAAAATGCTGAAGGTCATATTAAAGAAGTACTGGAACTTAGACAAGAACTATCTAAGTCTTCAGTTAGAAAATATGATGCTATGAAAAATGTAAAAGGAAATGACAAACGTGTGAGAGGGCTCCTTCAATTTTATGGGGCAAATCGTACAGGAAGATATTGTTTAACTGGAGATCACGAAGTTTTAACTGATAAAGGCTGGGTTAGACTTGATAAATGGAATGGAGGGAACATTGCTTGTTGGAATACCATAGGAGAAAAAATATCTTTTCAAAAGTCTGAAATGGTTAAGTTTCCATTCAGTGGACAAATGGTTTTCTATGAAGATAAAAGAATATCTCAAATAAGCACAACTGAACACAAGATGTATTTTAAAAATCATTATAAGAGTGAGTGGAGAGTTGGAGAAATATCCGAGATGCTAAATTATGCACATCCAGCTATTCCATTTACTGGATATAGACAAGTTCAGTCAAATTTAGATCATATTCAGCTTAGAGTTCTTATTATGATTCAAGCGGATGGACATTATACTGCAGAAGGAAATATAAAACTTTCTTTTTCAAAACTTAGAAAAGTTGAAAGATGTAAAAGTCTTTTGAGAAAAGCAGAAATTTGCTTTAATTTGAAAGAATATATGGATAAGTCAAAGAAAAGATATGTTTTTACTATCTACTCTAGACACCTACCTTTGTGGCTTAGAATGTTTGAAAACAAAACATTTGAAACATGGCTATTTGATGAAAGTGCAGACGTGTTCTTTGATGAACTTGTTCATTGGGACGGATATCAAAGTGCTAAAAACAGCATTCAGTATTCTACAGTAAATAGGAAAAATGCAGATATAATACAGGCCTTTGCTCATCTAAGTGGTAGAGCATGTCAAATGAGTATAAAGAAAAGATCGCAAGTTCATAACAATTGGCAAGATGCATATATATTAGACATTTGGTTAAGACCTAAAAACGCACATCAAATACAAAGAAAAGCAAAGAAAATAGACTATACGGGAATGGTCTACTGTGCTATGACTCCAACAGGTTTCTTTTTAGTGAGGAGAAATGGAAGAGTATGGGTTACAGGAAATTCAGGACGTCTTATCCAGGTACAAAATTTGAGGAGAAATAACCTACAAGATTTAGACCTTGCAAGAAGTCTTGTAAGAAATAAAGAATACGAAAGCTTAGAAATGCTTTATGACTCACCATCCGATGTGTTATCCCAACTGATAAGAACAGCCTTTATTCCAAAAGAGGGATGCCGATTTATAGTTTCCGATTTTTCAGCAATTGAAGCAAGAGTTCTAGCTTGGCTTGCGGGAGAAGACTGGGTGCTTAATGCCTTTAAAAATGGAGAAGATATCTACTGCTCTACAGCAAGTCAGATGTTTGGTGTGCCTGTTGTAAAACATGGAGTAAATGGAGACTTAAGACAAAAAGGTAAGGTAGCAACGCTTGCTTGTGGTTATGGTGGCTCTGTGGGAGCGCTTAAGGCTATGGGTGCTATAGAAATGGGGCTATCTGAAGATGAACTTCAATCAATAGTTGATTCCTGGCGAGAGGCTAATCCAAATATAGTGAGTCTTTGGTGGGACATAGATTCGTTCGTAAAAAGAGTTGTGAAGACAAGGGCTAAAGAAGAATATAATAACCTAATTATTAGCTATGAAAAAGGCATCCTATTTATAGAACTACCTTCAAAAAGAAGGCTTGCTTATCCAAAAGCAAAAATCGGGATGAATCGATTTGGTGGAGAATCAGTAGTCTATGAAGGAATCGTAGTTGGAAATAAGTGGGACAAGATAGAATCCTACGGCGGTAAATTTGTAGAAAATATAGTTCAAGCAATAGCCAGAGATATTTTAGCTGAGGCTATGATGAGACTTGAGAAAAAAGGATTTAATATCGTCATGCATATCCATGACGAAGTTGTAATAGAAAGCGATTCATCTAGTATCGAGGAAGTAAATCAAATTATGTCTTTAGTTCCTAGTTGGGCACCTGGACTTATCTTAGATGCAGATGGATTTGAAAGTGAATTTTATAAGAAAGACTAAGGAGGTTTATTCATGTTTTATGTTAAAGAAAAAATAAATGATTCTATGGAAATAAGCATTGAAATAAATGATGAGAATGTCTTTTGCACCTGTCCAAAGTGCGGAAAAGAAGTTCGAGTAGATTTAGTTGAAGTATTGGAAGAAGGAGATTTAGTTTCTACTCAAGTTTGCTGTAATACTTGTAGTGAAACAATGAGGGATATTTATGAATAAAGAACTATACAACAGGAGTGGGTGCAAGGATCCCACTCCTTATCAAGCAATTAAAAATGCAGAGAAGAGGTACTATCCCTTGGTATATATCTGCAGTCCATTTTCTGGAGATGTAGAAAATAATGTAATCAAGGCAAAAACTTATTCTCGCTATGCTTTAGATAAAGGAAATATTCCCATAGCACCACATCTTTTATTTCCTCAGTTTATGAGTGATGAAAGTGAGAGAAGACTTGCCATGCATTTTAATTATGTCCTTCTTGGAAAATGTGAAGAAGTATGGGTCTTTGGTGACAAGATAAGTCCTGGAATGGATGAAGAAATAAGAGTTGCTGAGAAGAGAAAAATGAAGATTCGCTATATAAAGGAGGTATCCTAATTGAAAATATACACCTCAAATTTAATAGGAGTTGAGTCAAATTGTGTTTATCCAAATGAGGTCAATACAGTAGATGTTAGGTCATTTGAGAAAGCTGCGAGTTTTGATCATGTAATGGCTAAGTATAAAAATTCATACAGATCCAACGATAATTTTATAGAGTCAGAATGTGTTCCCATGGATATAGACAACGACCATTCAGAAAATCCAGATGATTGGATTTCAGCTAATGACCTAAAGAGAATATTTGACGGAGTTAAATTTGCCATAGTTTACAGCAGAAACCATAGAAAAGAAAAAAATGGAAAAGCTGCAAGATCAAGAATGCACATATATTTTCCAATTCCTAAGATCACAAATTTAGCTGAATATGTAGAAATAAAAGAAAGCTTGGCAGAGACTTATACTTTTTTTGATGGTAATGCACTAGATGGAGCGAGGTTTTTCTTTGGAGTTAAGAATCCTGCCGTTGAAATAGTTAGGGGAAGGAAATATATAACTGATATTCTAAAAGATGACTTTGAAGACTTCGATAACTCTCAAGACTTAATTCAGCAAGGCTCTAGAAATTCAACTATGAACCATTTTGCTGGTAGGATTCTAATTCGATATGGAAATACAGATGAGGCAAGAGAATTATTCGATAAAAAAGCTAGTCTTTGCTCACCACCACTTCCAGATGATGAACTAGAACAAATATGGAGGTCTGCTTGTAAATTCTATAAAAAGGTGGCGGCGAGTGAAGATTATGTGCCACCTGAAGAATACAATGAAAGATATGAGGAATATAAGCCTGAGAAACTTACAGATATAGCAATGGCTGAAATCTTTACTAAGCATAACAAAGATAAAGCTATCTACACGATATCTCAAGGCTGGCTTTATTGGACGGGCAAGAAGTGGGAAGATTCTGAACTAAAAGTAATGAGTCTTTATATGGAGACTGCTAAAAAAGTTTTAGAAAATGCAAGTATAGAATTTAAAGTGGTCTATCAAGAATTAGCAGATGCTGAAATGATGGGAAATAAGGAAGAAAAAGCACAAGCAAAGTTAAAGGTAAATAGTGCAAAAGCCTATCTCAATTTTGCTAAAAAAATGAATGACCATGGAAAAGTATCTGGAATATTAAAACTAGCTAAGTCTTTGTTAGAAGTTAAAAATGAAAAACTTGATGCAGATGCTTTTATTTTAAATACACCTGTTGGAGTTATTGATTTAAAAACAAGTGAAATAAAAGAGCATGACCCGTCTTACTATTGCACGAAGATTACTGCCCTAGCTCCAAGTAAGGATAATATGGATATGTGGATAGATACTTTAAGGGATGTAACTGGTGGAGATGATGAGTTTATTAATTTCTTAAAGTTCCATGCAGGGTCGACATTAATAGGTCATGTTTATGAAGAAGCACTCCTTATAGCTTACGGAGATGGAGGAAATGGGAAGTCTACAGTTTTTAATTCAGAGGCTCACGTTCTTGGAGACTATGCAGGTAAAATCCCAGCTGAGTCTTTAACAACAAGAGCAAAGAATGTGAAGGTTGATCTTGCTGAGTTATGTGGTAAGAGATTTATTCTAGCTTCTGAAACAGAGGAGGGTCAAAGGTTATCAAGTTCTATGCTAAAGCAGATAGCAAGTGTTGATGATATTTCAGCAGAAAGAAAATACTATGCACCCTTTTCATTTACACCAACACATTCTACTATTCTCTATACAAATCATTTACCAAAGGTAGGATCTAATGATCGAGGAACCTGGAGAAGAATTGTGGTGGCTCCATTTTCTGTCGCCATTAAAAATCCTAAGACAGACTATATAGATAAGCTCCTAGAAAAAGCAGGTGGGGCAATTCTACAGTGGATGATTGAAGGAGCAAAAGAATATATAGATGCAGGCTTTAAATATCCAAAGTGTAATGTAGTAGATGATGCTAAAAGATCATATAAAGAAGAAAATGACTGGATAAACCATTTTATTTCAGATAAATGCATAAAAGGAACAAATTATAAAGAAATGAGTGCAAGGTTATATCAAGTTTATCGTGAGTGGGCTGGTTCAAATGGAGAATACATTAGGAACAATAGAGATTTTTCACGAGCCCTTATAGCAGAAGGTTATGAAAAGAAAAGGACAAATAGGGGAATTGAATGGGCCGGTATAGCCATCAATGATTTAATGGAGTCGGAAGACGACTTTTTATAAATGCATCTTAGTGTAGCATTTATAGGCTAAATAAAGATGATTGTATAGAAAAAAGTTTTTCTTAATTAATGAAAAGTGCATACACTAAACTACAAAAAGACATGACTATTTACACTTGACTTAACACTGGAATGGCTTAATATACGCATTTTGTATGGTGTGAATAGTTATAGCCTACTTTCTTTTATATATTATTTTTATTCTCTCGTGTAAAAGGTTTATATAAAGCTACACTATACAACACTTTAGAAAAATGGAGGATTTATGAATTTCTATAACTACATGATGAAAAATCACTTAAATGAAAAGTCTCCAAGAGGAGATTTAGCAAGAGATATGAAGGAAGATAGAGACTTTCCTAAAAATAAAACAGGGAAATTTAAAGGCTGGAAAAGACTGATTAAAAATTATTTAAAAAGCCAGGGTGCTTGTTATGACTGTATGATGACTTTTGAAGAAGCGTGGAAGGAGTATGAAAATTGCGAGAGAAAGAGATTGAATCTTCCCTTGTTAAAAGAGTAAAAGAGAACAAGGGCCTATGTCTTAAGTTTACATCCCCTTCAATGACGGGAATACCAGACAGGATAATACTTCTACCTAAAGGAAAGATAGGATTTGTGGAAACAAAAAGACCTGGAGGAGAACCAAGACCAATTCAGAAAAAAAGAATAAGGCAATTTAAAAACTTAGGTTTTAAGGTTTATGTTCTTGATTCAAAAGAAAACATTGATGAAATAATAAAGAGGATTGGAGGTGACTAATTGGAATACACTCCACATAAATATCAAAATTATGCTACTGAATTTATAAAAGAAAATAAAGAATCAGCACTTCTACTTGACATGGGTCTCGGCAAGACGGTTATAAGCTTAACGGCTATAAAAGATTTACTCTTTGATTCTTTTGAAATTTCTAAAGTTCTAATCATAGCACCATTAAGAGTTGCTAGAGATACATGGAAGGAGGAAATAGAAAAATGGTCTCACCTTGATATCTTAAAATGTTCAGTAGCCATAGGAAGTGAAAAAGAAAGAATAAAAGCATTAAATAAACAAGCAGACATTTATCTGATCAATAGGGAAAATGTAGATTGGCTAATAAATAAGAGCGAACTGTCCTTTAACTACGATATGATTGTAATTGACGAACTATCATCCTTTAAATCTCATAGGTCAAAGAGGTTTAAAGCTTTGATGAAAGTTAGACCAAAGGTGAAAAGAATAGTTGGTCTTACTGGAACTCCATCATCTAATGGCCTAATGGATTTATGGGCTGAGTTTAGATTACTTGATATGGGTCAAAGACTTGGAAGATTTATTGGTCAGTACAGGGAAATCTACTTCAAACCAGATAAGAGAAATGGACCAATCATCTATTCCTACAAACCACTGCCTTTTGCTGAAGATGCAATCTATGAAAAAATATCAGATATCACAGTTTCTATGAAAGCTGAAGATTACCTAAAAATGCCAGAGAAGATAAACAATGAAGTCTTTGTAAATCTATCAGATAAAGAAAGAGAAATCTATGAGGCCTTAAAAAGAGACCTGGTTGTTAGCATTAAGGATAAAGATATAGATGCAGTTAATGCTGCAGCCCTTTCTAATAAGTTACTTCAAATGGCATCGGGTTCTGTATATGATGAAGATAAAAATATGATTCATATCCATGATAGAAAGCTTGATGCCTTGGAAGATTTAATAGAAGGTGCAAATGGTAAACCTGTTCTGATAGCCTATTGGTATAAATCAGATTTAAAAAGAATAAAAGATAAGTTTGATGTAAGAGAACTTAAGACAAGTGGGGACTTTAAAGAATGGAATCAAGGTAAGGTTCCAGTTGCCATTATCCATCCTGCATCTGCTGGTCATGGACTTAACCTACAAGCTGGAGGTTCAACACTTATTTGGTTTTCCCTTACATGGTCCTTAGAACTTTATGAACAAACCAATGCCAGACTTTATAGGCAAGGACAGAAAGAAACAGTTGTAATCCATCACATATTAGCAAAAGGAACTATTGATGAAGATGTTATGAAGGCATTAGAAAATAAGAATAAAACACAAGCTGCACTTATAGATGCAGTGAAAGCAAATCTAGAGAGTTGATGTCATAGAATGTCACTAAGAACATTTGATAAGCTTAATATACGAGCAGGAGTTCTATGGAGAACTTACCTCAAAAAATTATGGAGGTAAGAAATGAACGCAAAAGAATATTTAAAACAAGCTTTTTATTTAGACAAGAGAATAAACTCAAAGCTGGAGCAAGTTGAATCACTCAACGCTCTAGCAACAAAAGCTACATCGACCTTATCAGATATGCCTAAGAGTCCTAATAGAGGATCATCAAAACTTGAAGATACTATTGTTAAGATTATAGACCTTCAAGAAGAAATCAATAGGGATATAGATAAGTTGGTAGACTTGAAAAAAGAAATCGTAAGAACAATAAAAAAGATTGAAGATAAAGAACTTCAAGTAGTTTTAGAAAAAAGATATCTTTGCTTTGAATCTTGGGAGAAGATAGCGGTTGAGATGAATTACTCAATTCAGCATATCTTTAGACTTCATAGTAAGGCTTTGAAAAATATAGAGATATAAAAAAATCGGGTGACGCATAAATGCATCACCCGTAAAACTTTCATTTTCAATTCGTGTTTTTATTATAGTACCAATTTTAAAACTTGTCCAGAATATCATGGTGTCCAATATCTAAAAGGAATATCAGCTCATTATTTTCATAGAACCAAATAATGCGAATATCCATGTTAACGGAAGACTCCCATATGCCATCTGTACCTTGTATTTTCTTAGTTCTTAAAGATGGATGGGTAGGATTTTCTACGAAAAATTTAAGTTTCTTTTTCGTTTGATTCTTTTCGGTATCAGATAGTTTTTTGTAATGTTTTTTAAAGGCTTTCGAATAAGTAAGTTTATAGGACATTACTTATCTAACTCCTCAAATAGAGAGTCGATAGAATCAAAAACAGGTTGAGTCCCATTTTTTATAGATTCTTTAATTTCTTTTACTTCAGCTTTTAAATTTTTTATGACATGCTCTGGATAGATTGCAACTGGAACAAGTACAATTTTTCCATTATCTTCTATGACTTCAAATTGGTCGCCTTGATTTAATTCCATAGAGTTTACTATGTCTTTTGGGATAGTAACTTGTGATTTAGCTTTTAATTCAACCAACATAACAAAACCTCCTTAGTTAGAAATTCATACTTTCTAACTAAATTATATTTTCTTCTGAGAAAAAAGTCAAGTGGAGAGTAAAGTTGATAGAATGAGAGTAAGTAGTTATAGTATAGTTAAAATAGCAAAAGAATAATTAAAAGAGCCTTGGAGATTTAATCTTCGAGGCTTTCTTTATGGAGTGATAAAGTGCCAACAAAACCTAAGAAACCATGTTCACATCCAGGTTGTCCAGAGTTAGTTGATGGACGATTCTGTAAGAAACATGAGAAAGAATATAACAAAAGCTATGAAAAATATAAAAGAGATCCTAAAACTCATAAGCGTTATGGAAAAGCTTGGAGAGTTATAAGGAAAAGATACGTAGCAGAGCATCCACTTTGTGAGATGTGTTTAAAAGAGAATAGAATGACAAAGGTAGAGGAAGTACATCACATACTTCCTCTTTCTCGTGGTGGAACTAATGACGAAGACAATCTTATGAGTCTTTGTAAATCTTGTCACTCAAAGATTCATGCAAAGAGTGGAGATAGGTTTGGAGGATAGTTTTACGTGGGGAGGGGGAGTCGTTATCTTAAAAGCTGATTTCCCTACCAACGGTGCCGCCCTCTCACGCACAAAAAAACAGGTTCAAAGGGCCTATTAAAGAAAATAATAAAATAGGAGGTGATACTATCGCTAAAGACGGAACATACAGAGGTGGAAGAAGAGTAAAAGCAGGAGGGAAACCACAGCCTGCTGCTGAAAAAATAGAAAAAGGTAAAAAAGTAGAAATACTAATGAATGATATTCCAACATTCACTCCAGAAGAAATAGATGCAGTTGACTTACCAGATGGAGCAGTTCTTGATGGAACAGATATGCCAACACCTAGTGATTATCTATCTGCAAAGCAAAAGAATGGTATACCACTTGGTGCTGATGAAATATATAAAGAGACTTGGTCTTGGTTAAAACAGAGAAACTGTGAGAACTTAGTTAATCCAAGATTGCTAGAATCCTATTCCCAGGCTTTTGCAAGATACATCCAATGTGAAGAGGCAATAAGTCAATTTGGACTTTTAGGAAAGCATCCTACTACAGGAGGAGTTATTGCATCTCCATTTGTACAGATGTCTAGTCAGTTTCAAAAGACAGCTAATCTTTTATGGTACGAGATTTATGACATCGTAAAAGAAAACTGCACTGAAGTTTATGAAGACTACGGAGAAGATATGATGGAAAAATTACTAAGACAGAGGAGGTAATTATATTGTTTGAAAAAGTAAATCCAAAGCACCCTGATAAACAGGCAGATTGTATTGCAGGTGCAATTGTAGATTTAGCATATAAGGAAAAAGATAATCCTAAAATAGCAGTTGAAGTTTTGCTGGGGCATGGAAATTGTCATGTAATTATTGAAACGGACTGCAATCTAAATAAGAAAGAAATTGAAACAGCAATTAAGAGGATAGCTGGAGATGTCAAAGTAGATATTAAAATTGTAGAACAGGATATCCACCTATCAAAGAATCAAAAAGAAAAGATAAGATGTGGTGACAATGGAATCTTTAAGGGAGTACCTACATCTGAAGAAGAAAAGAAACTGTCTTTAATTGCTCATGAAATCTATTCTAATTATCCTTACGATGGGAAGTACATTCTTGGTGGAGATAAACTCATCATCTGCCAATCTAATGTATCTACAGAAATCTTAAAATCTATTTATCCAAGAGCAATCGTAAATCCATTAGGGGATTGGACTGGAGGATTTAATGTTGATACTGGAGCGACCAATAGAAAACTCGGCTCTGATATGGGAAGAGCAGTAACTGGTGGAGGACTTCATGGTAAAGACCTATCCAAGGCTGACGTATCAGTTAATATTTATGCCCACCTAAAGGCACAAGAAGAGAAAAGAGAGATTGAATTATCCTGTGCAATCGGAGATGAAACTGTTGATGGTAGACCATATTCTGAAATTGTAGAAATAGCTAGAAACTATATTAATTCTATTGGTGGTTTTGAGGAATTTGCTAAGTGGGGGCTCATCTAATGAAAGAAGGACTATTACAATATGAATTAAAAAATGTAGATGAACTCATCCCATATATTAATAATGCTAGAACGCATACTGACGAACAAATTAATAAGGTAGCTGCATCTATAAAAGAATTTGGATTTTTAAATCCTATCTTAATTTCAGATGAGAATGTTATTACAGCAGGACATTGCAGACTTCTAGCGGCTAAGAAACTAGGACTAAAGAAAGTTCCATGTATTTTAGAAAATCATCTCACAGAGGGACAAAGAAAAGCTTATGTTCTTGCTGATAATAAGTTAAGTTTAGATGCTGGCTGGGATGAAGAACTATTGAGAGTTGAAATTGAATCCCTAGAAGATTATGGATTTAATGTAGAGCTTACAGGATTTTCAACTGAAGAATTATCTTCGCTCTTTGACCTTGGTGTAGAGGCTGAAGAAGATGACTTTGATGTTGAAGAAGAACTTAAAAAGCCTATTTTTTCCAAGGAAGGAGATATTTGGACTCTAGGTCGACATAAAGTTATTTGTGGTGATTCTACTCTATGGGATACTTTTGAAAAGTTACTAGGCGAAACTAAGGTCAATTTAGTATGTACCGATGCACCATATTTTGTTGAATTAAAAAATAAATCGGGAACGATTAAAAATGACAACTTAAATGATAAAGAGGCCTATGAATTTTTAATGAAGGTCTTTACAAACTTTAAAGACGCAATGGCTAAGGATGCATCAATTTATGAATTCTATGCAACTATGAAAGCTAGAGTTTTCTATGATGCTTTTGAAGATGCAGGCTTTAAAGTTGGTGCAGGGCTTATTTGGAAAAAACCAAGAGCTCCTTTCATGAGAACAGATTGGAAATTTAATATGGAGCCTATTATATTTGGTTGGAGAAAAGATGGAAAACATAACTGGTATGGAGATCAAAAACAAACAGCAGTCTTTGAATTTGATGGAATCAAAGATTCAGAAAAAGAAGGATGTGGTCATCCATCATCAAAACCAGTACCTCTCATTGCCTATCTAATTAAACAATCTACACAAACGAATGGATTAGTCCTTGATGGATTTTTAGGAAGTGCATCGACTCTGATTGCTTGTGAAGAACTAAATAGAATTTGTTATGGTATAGAAATAGAGCCTAAATTTGTTGATGTAGCAGTAAAAAGATATTTGAATTTAGTGGGTAGTGACGAAGAAATAAACTTATTAAGGGATGGAAAAAAATATAAGTATGAAGATGTTATTAATCTGACTTGATATAAATCAGTATTTGAGTGATATATGTATGTGAGGTGATTAGATGATTTCAAGGGAAATTATACAAAAATTAAAAGAGACGTATCCAGTAGGTACAAGAGTAAAACTAATCCAAATGGAAGATGACCAAGCACCTCCAGTTGGAACCTTAGGCACAGTTTATGGGGTGGATGCCATTGGATCAATCCTAGTAAAATGGGATAATGGTTCGATGTTAAATGTAATTTTTAGGGAAGATATAATTGAAAAATCTAAATAAATAACCATATATTGCTTGACTATTCCTCTATTGTACGGGAATATGTGTACAACAAAAGAGGAGGAACGAAAAATGAAAAAGATTGAATTGTTAGAAAACATTAAAGAAAAAGAAGAATTTGAAGAAAATAGAATCAGCTACAGGTTTTATTGGGCATATAGAGAATCCCAAAGGATAGGTCGAGACATCATAAACTTTGATGACATTGGATTTGAAAATAATCACGAAGATATGATAGAGAATCTTGAAAGATTTGGGATACAAGAATTTACAATTTCCGACCAGTCAACAGGACTTATGAAAGGGTTAAAAAGCTTTAAAAGAAAAGGGTACTTTCCTATAGACTTAATTGAAATAGATACAGGAAGGACTAATTGGAATTTCAAAGAGAGCAAAGAGGAAAAAGAATATGCACCAGCCCTCCTTTTCAAGAGAAATTAGAATAAAAATAGAGAGTTGAGCAAGATAATTGCTTGACTTATCTCTAGTTGTACGGGAATATGTGTACAACAAAAGAAAAGGAGAGCATTACCATGAAAAAAGACCTTTTAGAAAGATTAGAAACAGAAGTTAAAGCTTGCAAAAGATACGCAGAAAACTCAATAAAAAAATCAAAAGAAGGCAAGATTGGAGCAGCCATTAACCTTTTAGACATAGCAGGAACAGCAAAGAAATGTGCAGATCAACTTCATGAAGAACTTTGGAAAGAGTCACAAGGAAACCTAAATGAAGAAGAATTTCAACTTTTTGCAGAATCAGAAACACTAGAAAGAGAACTTAAAAAAGCTTACAAAGAATTAAACACAGCAAGACAAAGATAAAAATAAAATTCCAAATAGAGTTTAGGCTCTATTTGTCGTAGTAGAAGTCACAATCAGGTGGCTATTTTTTATGCCTATTTTTCAAGGAAGGAGGTCAAATGAAATATAAACCAACTAGATTTATGCTTGAAAGCTCACGTTATGATAAAAACAAAGCAGACTATGCCGTCACCTTTATAGAATGTCTGAAGCATACAAAGGGTAGATGGGCAGGTAAAGATTTCAAGCTTATTGACTGGCAAGAAGAAATCATAAGAGACTTATTTGGAATTGTAAAAGATACGGGATATAGACAATTCAATACTGCATATATTGAAATACCAAAGAAGATGGGAAAGTCTGAACTTGCAGCTGCTGTAGCACTCCTCCTTACTTGTGGCGATGGAGAAGAAAGAGCAGAAGTTTATGGATGTGCTGCCGATAGACAACAAGCAACCATTGTCTTTGATGTTGCAGCTGATATGGTAAGAATGTCTCCAGCACTTTCTAAGAGAGTAAAAATTCTAGCGTCTCAAAAGAGGATGATGTATAAGCCGACCAATTCTTTCTATCAAGTTCTATCTGCAGAGGCTTATTCCAAACACGGATTTAATATTCATGGTGTGGTCTTTGACGAACTTCATACTCAACCTAACAGAAAGTTATTTGATGTCATGACAAAAGGTTCTGGAGATGCAAGAACCCAGCCCTTATATTTTCTTATAACAACAGCTGGAACAGATACCAAATCAATCTGCTACGAAACGCACCAAAAGGCAGTCGATATTTTGGAAGGTAGAAAAACTGATCCAACTTTTTATCCTGTGATTTATGGAGCAGATAGAGAAGATGATTGGACAGATGAAAAAGTATGGCATAAGGCAAATCCCTCTCTAGGAATTACAGTTCCAATAGAAAAAGTAAGACAAGCTTGTGAATCAGCTAAGCAAAATCCAACTGAAGAAAATGCCTTCAGACAGTTAAGATTAAATCAGTGGGTCAAGCAAGCGATTAGGTGGATGCCTATGGAAAAATGGGACTTATGTAATTTTACTGTTAATGAAGAAGAACTAAAAGGTAGAGTTTGCTATGGTGGTCTTGACCTATCAAGCACAACGGATATTACAGCTTTTGTTTTAGTCTTTCCTCCAATTGATGAAGATGATAAATATCAAATATTACCCTACTTTTGGTTGCCAGAGGATAACCTCGACCTAAGAGTAAAAAGAGACCATGTGAACTATGACCTATGGAAAAAACAAGGCTATATTCAAACTACAGAAGGAAATGTAGTCCACTATGGTTTTATAGAAAAATTTATCGAAGACTTAGGTGAGATTTATAACATTAGAGAAATTGCCTTTGATAGATGGGGAGCTGTTCAGATGGTTCAAAACTTAGAAGGTATGGGATTTACTGTCGTTCCGTTCGGTCAAGGATTTAAAGATATGTCTCCACCAACTAAAGAACTCATGAAACTAACCCTTGAAAGGAAAATAGCCCATGGAGGTCATCCAGTTCTAAGGTGGATGATGGATAATATTTTTATACGAACAGATCCTGCTGGAAACATTAAGGCAGACAAAGAAAAATCTACAGAAAAGATAGATGGAGTTATTGCCACAATCATGGCTCTTGATAGGGCAATAAGATGTGGGAATGATACAAGTGAATCGGTTTATGATGATAGGGGATTGATTGTTTTTTAATATCTCTTAGCATTATTCCTAAAACTGGCATATTCCATTCCGATACTCTTGACATTATTCCGATGAAATAATAACATAAATTATGAATAGGAGGAGAGTTATGTTTACAGGAGTAAGCGAAATTGCAAAAAAATGGGGCATATCAGAAAGAAGAGTTAGAATTTTATGCAGTGAAGGAAGAATTCCCAATGCATATAAAGAAGGTAAAATATGGAAAATTCCATCAAATGCAATAAAGCCGACAGATGAAAGATTTACAAAGCCTAAAACTCTTCTTCCAATAATTGATGAAAAATTAGCAAAATTAAATACTCTAAGACCTCTTACAGAGGGAGAGGTTGCAAGGCTTTTAGAAGATTTCATGATTGAATACACATATAATACGAATGCGATTGAAGGAAACACTCTTACTTTAAGAGAAACAGATATGGTTCTTAGAGGGCTTACTATTGATAAAAAACCATTGAAAGATCATATAGAAGCGGTTTCTCATAAAGAAGCTTTTTACTTTGTTGTAGATTTAGTTAAAGAAAATAGAGAATTGACAGAGAGTCTAATAAAGCAAATTCATTATCTTGTATTAGGAGATAAAAAAGAAGATAGGGGAGTTTACAGAAAAGTTCCTGTTCGTATAATGGGTGCAAGTCATGAACCTGTGCAACCATATTTAATTGAGCCCAAAATGGAGGAACTTTTAATAAATTATAAAGCATCAAGTGAGCATATTATAACTAAACTTGCAAAATTTCATATAGAGTTCGAGGGGATTCATCCTTTTATTGATGGAAATGGAAGGACTGGCAGACTTTTAGTTAATCTCGAACTTATGAAAGAGGGTATTCCACCGATAGATATTAAATTTACCGACAGAATAAAATATTATGAGGCATTTGATGAATATCACGTAAAAAATAACTTGAGCGAAATGGAAAGCTTATTTGCGTCTTATGTTAATGAAAGGTTAGATGAGTATCTAGGAATACTTGAAATAAAATAAATTATATTTAGCACTCTTTTAGATGAGTGCTATTTTTATACCTACTTTTAGGAGGTGGCAATATAAACATTTTAAACTTAATATTCAAGTCAAGAGACAAACCTAAAGACGGGGAGAGGATATCTTCATCGTCTTTTTTATTTGGGAGAACAACAGCAGGAAGGAATGTCAACGAATTTACTGCTATGCAAATGACAGCAGTTTATTCGTGCGTGAGAGTTCTTGCTGAAACCTTAGCAGGACTTCCTCTCCATTTATATAAAAGAGGAGACCAAAATTCAAAGGAAAAAGCAAAAGACCATGCCATATATTTTCTTTTGCACGATGAGCCAAATACTGAGATGACTTCATTTGTATTTAGAGAAACACTAATGACCCATTTATTACTTTGGGGTAATGCCTATGCTCAGATAATTCGTAATGGAAGAAATGAGGTTATTGGCCTCTATCCACTAATGCCAAACAAAATGACTGTTATAAGAAGTGAAGATGGAGAAATCTTCTATAAATACAATCACAAATCTGAAGAAGTTTATCTTTTAAAAGAAGATGTCCTTCATATACCAGGACTTGGTTTTGATGGACTCATAGGATACTCGCCAATTACAATGGCTAAAAATGCCATTGGTATGGCTATGGCTTGTGAAGATTATGGAGCGTCATTCTTCCAAAATGGAGCACAACCAGGTGGAGTTTTAGAGCATCCAGGAATTATTAAAGACCCAGAAAGAGTTAGAGAGTCATGGAATGCTGCCTTTCAGGGGCCTAAGAACGCCAACAAAGTGGCTGTACTTGAAGAAGGGATGAAATACCAACCTATAGCCATAGCACCAAGTGAGGCCCAGTTTTTGGAAACAAGAAAGTTTCAGTTAAATGAGATAGCAAGGATATTCAGAATACCACCTCATATGATTGGAGACTTGGAGAAGTCGTCATTTTCAAATATAGAACAGCAGTCACTTGAATTTGTTAAATACACTCTCGATCCTTGGATTGTTCGTTGGGAGCAATCCCTAGAAAGAGCACTACTAACAAAGAAAGAAAAAGAATCCTACTTTATTAAATTTAATCTTGATGGACTTCTAAGAGGGGATTATGAATCAAGAATGAATGGATATGCTGTAGGAAGACAGAATGGTTGGATGAGCGCAAATGACATAAGAGAATTAGAAAATCTTGATAGGATATCGGCTGAAGAAGGTGGAGATTTATACCTTGTAAATGGAAATATGCTACCACTTGATAAGGCAGGTAGTTTTTATCAGCAGAAAGGAGAAGTGATAAGTCCTAATGAAGAACAATAAAATATTTTGGAATTGGAATAAAGATTCAAATGAAATTTATATAGACGGAGTAATTGCAGAAGAGTCTTGGTTTGATGATGAAATCACGCCAAGGCTCTTTTTTGAGGAATTAAAAAATAAAAGTGGAGACATAACTGTGTGGATCAACTCACCTGGTGGAGATTGTATAGCTGCATCGAGAATTTACACCATGCTGTTAGAACACAAAGGCAATGTAACCATTAAGATTGATGGGCTTGCAGCTTCAGCAGCATCAGTAATTGCCATGGCAGGAACTGAGGTGTTGATGAGTCCAACCTCACTAATGATGATTCATAACCCCTTAACTGTGGCAATTGGCGACTCAAAAGAAATGCAAAAAGCCATAGATATGTTAAAGGAAGTTAAGGAATCAATCATTAATGCCTATGAGATTAAGACAGGTTTATCCAGAGAAGAGATTTCTAATCTAATGGATGTAGAGACTTGGTTTGATAAGAATAAGGCCATCGAGATGGGTTTTTGTGATGGAACTCTCACTGACAAAAGAAAAGATGAAAAAGCTACAAACATGGTCTTTTCAAGGCGAGCAGTTACAAACTCGCTCTTAACAAAGATAAATAAAGAAGTAAAGACTCACTCAATTAGTGAGGTAGAAGAAAGATTAAACAAAATTAAAAATACTTGGAGGTAATTATGGATTTAAAAGAATTAATGGAGAAAAGAACTAAGGCTTGGGATGAGGCAAAGGCATTTGCTGAATCTAAGAAAGATGAAAATGGACTAATGTCTGATGAAGACTTTAAGACATATGAAGAGATGGAAAGAACTATCGAGAATTATACTCGTGAAATTGAAAGAAAGAAGAGGGAAGAAGAAATGGATAAATCCTTGGAAAAACCTACTACTCAAGCACTAACAAGTGAACCTGCTACTTTTAATGAAGAAGAAAAACCTATGAGAGCAAGAAATATCTATAAGAAATCTATGATGAAAGCACTAAGAACTAACTTTAGAGATATTTCAAATGAATTAAAAGTAGGAACAGATGAAAGTGGTGGATACTTAGTTCCTGAAGAGATGGAAACAGATATTGTAAATGGTCTTGAAGAAGAAAATATTGTAAGAAAACTAGCTACAAAAGTTCAAACCTCTGGACTTCATAAAATCAATATTGCAGCTACTAAACCAGCAGCCCTATGGGTTGAAGAAGGTGGTCAACTTACCTTTGGAGATGGTACTTTTGATCAAGTATCACTTGATGCACATAAACTCCATGTTGGTATTAAAGTAACTGAAGAACTTTTATATGATGCCGCCTTTAATCTAGAAAAATACATCACTGAAGAATTTACTAGAGCGCTAGCAAATGCTGAAGAGGATGCTTTCTTAAATGGTGACGGAGTAAATAAGCCTACAGGAATTTTTGACTCTAAAAAGGGTGGAGAACTTGGAGGAACAACAAAGACTCAAACAATTACTGCAGATGAACTCATTGATTTAGTTTACTCTTTAGACAGACCTTATAGAAAGAGAGCAGATTTCATTTTAAATGATGCAACAGTTGCTCAGATTAGAAAGCTTAAAGATGTTAATGGTGCATATATTTGGCAACCATCACTTAAAGATGGAGAACCAGATAGACTTTTAGGTTATCCTGCTTATACATCAGCCTTTGCTCCAAAAGCTGAAAAAGGAAAATTGGCAGTAGCATTTGGCGATTTTTCTTACTACAAGATTGGAGATAGAGGAAATAGGTCTTTCCAAGACTTAAAGGAACTATTTGCTGGTAATGGCATGGTTGGTTTCTTAGGTAAAGAAAGAGTAGATGGAATTTTAGTTTTAAGAGAAGCAGTTAAACTTTTAAAAATCGGTGCTACTGCATAAGGAGTAAATTATGATTACTCTTGAGGAGGCAAAGTCCTATTTAAGGGTGGATTTTGATGATGAGGATGAGATGATTAATTCTCTCATCCAATCATCAATAAAGCACTCCATGGATGTAGCAAGGGTTGATAGTGAAGAAGATCTTTCTAAAAATCCAAATGGAAAGATAGCCGTCTTATATATGACCGCTTATCTTTATGAACACCGAGAAGAGGCAGACTATTCTGAACTAAACTTAACTCTAAGGGCTTTATTGTTTGGAATGAGAAAGGCTGAGTTTTAGTGAAGATATCGGATTTAAATAGAAAAATAACCTTTCAAAAGAAAAATGTTGAGGTAGATGGAATTGGTAACCATAAATCAGTATGGATAGATTATCTGAAAACTTCAGCCTATATATCTTTTCAAGGTAAGGGAGAAGAAGTTTTTCTTGGGATGGAAGTAGACAGGTCAGATATTTCTTTTACTGTAAGATTTCAAAATAGTCTAAAGAACATTAATACTTCAGAATACAGAATTCTATTTGATGATGAAAAGTACAACATCATCTCAAATGACTTTATGAACTATAAAAATAGATTTATAAAGTTTAGGTGTAGGAAGGTGAGTAGATGAATGTAAAAATTGAAAACCTCGCCAGTGAAATAATGAAAGGCTTAGAAGAATATTCTGATATGGCAACAGATGAAGTCAAAAAGGAAGTCAAAAAAGCTGGTAGCAATATTAGAAAAGATATACAAGAAAATGCACCTGTAGGAGAAACAAAGAAATATTCTAAGTCTTGGTCTGTCAAAACTATGAAAGAAACTTCAAACTCAATAGAACTCGTAGTTCACTCAAGGAATAGATATCAACTGGCTCATTTACTTGAGAAAGGCCATGTTCTTAGGCAGGGAGGAAGAGTATCTGCTAAGCCACACATTGGACCAGCTGAAGAGAAAGGAGTAAGAGAATTGGAAGAAAATATAATGAGGAAATTACAAGATGGATAGGCTATTAAAAATAATTGAAAAGATAGGACTTCCATTTGCATACTCGCACTTTGCTGAGGGAGAAAGTCCAGACCCACCATTTATGGTCTATCTATTCCCAAAGAATAAACACTTTGGTGCAGATGGAGTAGTTTTCTATAAGAACACCCAGATAGACTTAGAACTTTACACTGATAAGAAAGATTTAAAATTAGAAGAAAAAATAGAAGAGATACTTGATAGAGAAAAAATCTATTATGAAAAATCTGAAGTTTGGATTGAATCAGAAAGACTCTATGAAGTTCTCTATGAATTTACTATGGAGGTAAAAAATGGCTAATAAAGTTAAATTTAATATTTGTAATGTTAATGACCTAACCCCACGAGCCTTGGGAGTGGAAGGTAGGTCAGATGTCACGCAATCCAATTCTCTGCGACTGATAAGGAGCGAAGAGAATTGTGATGGAGCTGACTCACTAAAATTTATGGGAGGTAATAATTATGGCAAATAAGGTAAAATTTAATATTTGTAACGTACATTACGCTCTCTTTGATAAAGTCGAAGAGAGCGTTATTAAATATAAGACACCAGTGCCAATGCCTGGTGCTGTTTCAATTTCATTGGATCCTAATGGAGAGCCTGAAAGCTTTTATGCAGATGGAATTGAATACTACACTATTTCAAACAATATGGGATATGACGGAGATTTGGAAATCGCTCTTATTCCAGAATCCTTTAGGACTGATGTTTTGATGGAAAAATCAGACTCCAATAAAGTTCTAATTGAGTCTTCAAATTCTGAAACTGCAAACTTTGCACTTCTATTTGAGTTTGATGGTGACCAAAAGAAAATCCGTCATGTTATGTATAACTGCTCAGCAGCAAGACCTACACTTGAAGGAGAAACTAATGAAGAATCAAGAGAAGTTCAACCAGAAACCTTGTCTATTCAAGCAAGACCACTTCCAAATGGAAATGTAAAGGCTAGAACAGGTGAAGAGACTACGAAGGAAACTTATGATGGTTGGTACAAGTCAGTCTATATGCCAACAGAAACCACAGTAACACCTTCAAGAGCAAGTGTTGGAGGTAAATAAATATGGCACTAACCAAGAAAATTCAAATCGATGGGAAAGAAGTTGTTTTCCGTGCATCAGCAGCTATCCCAAGAATCTATAGACTTAAATTTGGTAGGGATATCTTCAAAGACTTAATGGAACTTGAAAAATCCATGAAGAAAAATGATGAAGATAAATCCAATCTAGATATAGGCTCATTAGAACTATTTGAAAATATAGCCTATGTAATGGCAAAGCATGGAGATAAATCTGTACCAGATAGTCCAGAAGAATGGTTGGATAATTTCTCAACCTTTTCAATTTATCAAATTCTACCTCAGCTAATTGAATTATGGGGACTTAATATAAAATCGGAAGAAGTTCCTAAAAAAAAGTAAGGCCAACAGAAAGACCAATGACTACACCCTTGTTTCTATTAAGGGCAGTGGAACTTGGTCTTTCTGTTTCTGATTTATCCCTATTAACAATTGGACTTGTAAATGATATGTTTACAGAAAAGAATAATGACGACTATAAATATAAAGAAGTAGCTACGCAAGAAGACTTTGATAAATTTTAATCTTCAAGCTTAGCTACTCTTTTTTCAGCATCTTTATAGACTTTGGATTCGGCTCTTGCACCGATAATAATGACAAGAACTTCATCATCTGATTTTTCCAATTTATAAACGATCCTAAGACCTGAACTCTTAAGTTTTATCTTCATAAGACCAGCAAGCTTAGAATCAGAAAGGTTAGAAAGAGGCTTACCATAGCCACCTTCAGTATTAGGAAGAGGATTTATCAAGATCCTCTTAAGTGCTTTATCGACAATTTTTCTTTGAGATCCATCTAAGGACTTATAGTCTTGGATGGCTTCTTTTATAAAGGATAGTTTATAGTTCATTCGATTTCGTCCTCATCAAGAGGAGAGACTTCATTTAAATTGATATGAAAGGCTTCTTCAAATTCATCTTGAGAAATTAAATCGGATTTATCCATTGATGACATCCTTGTATTGGCAAGCATAAGATCTCTTGCATCTTCGAGCTCATCAATGAGTTTCGTATATTCATCAGGGGAAACAAGAATGCACTCAGGAGTGTTGTTCTTTAATACGACCTTAGAACCGTTCACTTTGACATCACCGAAAATACGTCCAGCTAGGCCTCGATTAAATTCAGAAATGGATACAGTCTTATTGGATAATTCTTTTACAAAATTCATACTTATCACCTCAAGATAAGTATAGCAAAAATTGATAAAAATATCAATAAAAATACTGATAAATATATCTCTAAAGAGGAGGTGAGATATTGGCAAATAGAATAAAAGGGATAACTGTTGAGATTGGTGGAGATACTACCAAATTACAGACTGCACTAAAACAAGTAAATACAGAGATTAAGCATACTCAATCAGAACTTCGTGATGTTAACAAACTTCTTAAACTTGATCCTGGCAACACTGAACTCATCTCACAAAAGCATAAGCTATTAGGACAGACATTAGAAGAGACAAAGAATAAATTAACATCTTTAAAAGAGGCACAAAAACAAGCTGAACAGGCTCTTGCAGAGGGTAAATTTCCCAAGAGCAATATGATGCTCTTAAACGTGAAATTATTGAAACAGAACAAGCCCTTAAATCTCTAGAAAGGCAAGGGGCAACCACCAATCAAACTCTTCAAAACATAGCTATTACTGGGGAAAAATGGCAAAACACAGGGCAAAATATAGAAAATGTTGGAAGAAAAATGATGCCAGTATCTCTTGCAGTAGCAGGTCTTGGAGTAGCAGCTGTAAAGACTGCGTCAGATTTTGACTCTGGTATGTCAAAGGTAAAAGCAGTATCTGGTGCAACAGGGTCCGACTTTGATGCCCTAAGAGAAAAGGCTCGTGAAATGGGAGCCAAGACAAAGTTCTCAGCATCTGAAGCGGCAGAGGCTATGAACTACATGGCTATGGCTGGTTGGAAAAGTAAAGATATGATTAGTGGTATTGAAGGAGTCATGAACCTTGCTGCAGCTAGTGGTGAGGACTTAGCTACTACTTCAGATATCGTAACAGATGCCCTTACAGCATTTGGTTTAAAAGCTGAAGACTCTTCTCACTTTGCTGATGTTCTTGCTGCTGCATCATCTAATGCCAATACCAATGTTTCATTAATGGGTGAAACCTTTAAATATGCTGCACCTATTGCTGGAACCCTTGGCTATTCAGTTGAAGATACAGCAGTAGCTATAGGTTTAATGGCTAACGCAGGAATAAAGGGTTCACAAGCAGGTACAGCTTTAAGGTCTGGACTAACAAGACTCGCATCACCAACTAAAGAAGTTATTAACGGAATGTCTATGTTAGGCTTATCTATTGAAGATGTACAGGGCCTTTCACTTGATGAGACTTTAAGTACCTTTAGAGTAGCCTTTGCTAATTTAGACGGAACCCAAAAAGCACAAGCAGCATCCATGATATTTGGTAAAAATGCCATGTCTGGAATGTTGGCAATTATAAATGCCAGTGAAAAAGACTACAACAGCTTAAGTGATGCCATATATAACGCAGATGGAACAGCTGAAAAGATGGCTGCTACTATGCAGGATAACCTAGCTGGCCAATTAAAGATTTTACAATCTGCCTTAGAAGAATTAGCTATATCCTTTGGAGAACTCTTAATGCCTGCTGTTAGAAAAGCAGTAGACATATTAACAAAACTGGTAAATGGACTTAATGCCCTTCCAGGACCAGTAAAAGGTATTATTGCAGGTATCGGTCTTTTTATAGCTGCTCTTGGACCTGTACTTATGATTGTAGGAAAACTTATCTGGTCAATTGGAACTATCATGACTAAAGGACCTTTAATAGTAGGAGGAATAACTAAGATAGTAGGAATATTTACAGGAACACTTATACCAGCAATCACTGCAGTAGTATCAGCCATTGGTATAGTTCCTATTGCTATTGGTGCAGTAATAGCTGGTCTTGTTCTTTTATGGAAGAAGTGCGACTGGTTTAGAGAAGGGGTCATCTCCATATGGGAAACTATTAAGGAATCAACTGTTGCTATTTGGAATGGAATAAAAGAATTCTTCGTAAACCTATGGCAAGGGATATCTGATTCATGGACAAATACCTGGACTGAAATCACAAGTTTTCTATCAGACTTCTGGTCTGGATTTATTGAAGGTGTTAAGACTACTTGGAAAGGCATCAAGGACTTCTTTGCCAACCTATGGAATGGACTTTCTGAAGGATGGAATACTACCTGGACATCTATAACAACTTTTCTAACTGAATCTTGGAATACCTTTATTGAGGGAGCAAAGAGTCTATGGCAAAGTTTAGGAGAGTTCTTTACGAGCCTCTGGACGGGAATTCAAACAACTTTTACCAATATATGGACAGCTATTTCAACTACAACTACAGAAGTATTTACTGCAGTTGGAGAGTTTATCAGAACTACTTGGGAAGGTATTAAGACTTTAATTTCAACCGTTCTTGATGCAATCAAAGTAAAAGTAGAGACTATTTGGAATGGACTAAAAGAGTTTTTAACAACAGTCATTACTGCTATTGGAGAATTTATTTCTACATCCTGGACAAACATAAAAACTACAATTGAGACTATCTTGACTTCTATTAAGACAGTCCTTGAATCAATCTGGAATGGGATAAAGACCTTTATCTCATCAACAATGAATAATATTAAATCCTTTGTTTCATCTGGTTGGAATTCCATAAAGTCGACTATTTCATCTGCAGTAAATACCGCGAAGTCAGCAGTATCGTCTGCCTTTAATTCTATGAGATCAAGCATTTCATCGACCATGTCAAATATTCAGTCCACTATTAGAAATGGATTTAATAATGCAGTTAATCACATTAAGAATTTAGCATTTCAAGCTTATACATGGGGAGCCGATATGATTAACGGAATTGCTAGAGGGATTAGAAGTGCAATTAGCAATGTTACATCGGCTGTATCGAATGTAGCATCAACTATTAGGTCTTACCTGCACTTCTCTGTTCCAGATGTTGGTCCGCTTACCGACTATGAATCATGGATGCCTGATTTTATGGAAGGTTTATCTAAAGGAATTGAAAAGAGCAGGAGATTAGTACAATCTTCAATGAAAAATGTGGCAAGCGATATGGTTTTAAGCCCCAATATATCATCTCTAGGTATTGGAGGACATGATAAAGAATCCAATATAAATGGGATTGATATAGGAAGACAAATATCTGATGCACTTGCAAACATAAATTTAAAATCTGAAAATTCTGGAGATATAGTCATACCAGTTTATCTTGGTGGAACTCTCCTTGATGAAGTTATTGTCAACGCATCTATGCGTAAGAATTTAAGGAGTGGAGGTAGATAGAAATGAAATATCAATCATATTTAATTATTGAAGGAGTAGACCTACCTCTACCAAATTCTTATGATTTGGAGTTTAGAGATATAGAAGCAGATACTGGAGGAGAAACAGAAGCAGGCACTATTCAAAGGGATATTGTTAGAAATAAAGTAGCAAGTATTTCTGTAAGTTTTTCTTGTAGTCCTAATCTTGTAAAGACATTGAGTGGTCTTTCTAACAAGTCTAATCTTAAAGTTAAATACTTAGATACAGAAACATTGGAACTCAAAGAGACACAAATGTATATAGACAAGTTTCAAGTCAAATTAATAAAAGATACTTCTTATAAGGGGTTGTGGGAAGTATCTTTTTCATTGGAGGAATACTAATGACCTAACCCAAAATCTATGATTTTGTTGGTAGGTCAGATGTCGCTTTGTTTCAAATCTTTGATTTGTCAAAAAGCGACTAATGTAAAGAAGTGGAGGTGATAAGTTGTTCCCTACAAGTGAAGAATATAAAACAGCAATCAAAAAGAATTCTCGTAAATTTTATTGGACGGGAAATATCATCTTAAAAGACGAAACTACTATTCCATTTACCAATAAAGATATTCTTAAAGGGTCTGGATACATTCATCGTTCATGCTCTGGATCTTCTGAACTTGAAATAGGTACAGTTTATGCTGGAGAGTTTGGAATTAGCCTTTTTTCAAATATAGATAGGTATTCTTTAGAGGATTCCAAATTAGAACTTTTTTACCATCAAGAATTAGAAAGCAAAAAGATAGAAACCATACCAATGGGAATCTTTGATGTCACTGAGGCAAATAGGTCTAAGAAAATTTTAGAACTAAAAGGTTATGACTATATGCTTAGGTTTGATAAGAATTTCCCAGTAACAGATACCTTTGGCACGGCCTTTGAATTACTAAGTCTTTCATGTGAGAAGTGCATGGTAGAACTAGGTATGACAGAAGATGAGGTAAAAGCTTTTGTAAATGGTGAGGAAGTTTTGGCAATTTATCAAGACCATGATATAGAAACATACAGGGACTTTATTCACTATATAGCATCGACCCTTGGTGCTTTTGCTGGGGTTTCTCGTGATGGTAAGTTGGTTTTAAAGAAGTATGCAGAAAGCATATCAACTGAAATTAAAACAAGAGAAAGATTTTCTTCATCAATATCAGATTTTAAGACAAGATATACAGCCATCAACTCAACAAATGCAAAGACTAAAATAGCTGAATACTATTCTTTAGAAAATGATGATGGATTAACTATGAACCTTGGAATAAATCCTTTAATGCAATTAGGACTTCCAGAAAAAAGAAAAAGAATGTGTGAGGCTCTTCTTACTGAAATTTGTAAAATTCATCACACACCTTTTGATATGGTAACCATAGGGGACCCCAGCCTCGATGTAGGAGATAGGATAGCTATTTCTTACGAAGAAGAAAAGATTGAAGGGCTTATTACTGACATTGAGTACAAGATAAATGGAAAACACAGAATTCTTGGTGTAGGAAAGAATCCATACCTATCAAAGGCTAAAAGTAAGAATGATAAAAATATAGTTGGACTATTAAACCAGATAGAATCTGAAAAATTAGTAGTGCATGCCTACTCCAATTATTCTGCCTTTAGTCTTTCTACAACAGATACACCAATAATTCGTATAGAATTTGCCTCCAATAAAGAAACAGAGGCAATTTTTAATGCATCTATCTTGTTAAATATAATTTGTGATACTGAAGAAAAAACTAGAAAGATATCAAGAAAGGTTAAGAAGCAAGTAGAGGTTTTAAATAATGATGGAAAATCCTATGATCCTCCAAAGTTTGAAGAAAAAGAAGAAGTAGAGGAATTAGACTTTATTGAAAATATAGAAATACCAACAAGGATAGTTGTTACTTACGTTTTTAATGATACGAAAATAGAACATCACATTCCAAAGGAAACCTACCTGAGCGGTGACCACATTTTAAATCTTTTTTATCCGTTAACTAAACTTCAGGAAAAGACGATGAACAATTTTTCAGTTTTAATACGACTTGAGTCTGGTCAAGCAATGATTGGAAAAGATAATGCTATCGCAGCTATATCTGGTCAATCTCTAGGTTCTACAGAGGCTTGGGATGGAAAGATTAAGATTGATGAATCTTGGAAGAGAATAGAACTTAGTCATTCATTTGTGCTTAGGAAATTGAAGGCTGAATACAAAGTAGAAAGACAAGTCCCAAGGCCACTAGTATTTAATGAAAAGGTAGGAAGATTTAAATATCAAGGATTAATGCTTGGAAAATATAAAGAAGAAATAACTACAGAATTTAAAGATAAGGGGGAAGAAGAAAATGCTCAAGGGTAAATCAGTCATTGAACTAACTGATGTGAGGACAAATAGGAAGGAGATATATGAAGATGAAAACTTAATAACGAATGCAGTTCCAGATTTATTAAGGCTCAATCCTATGGGGTTAATGTACCCTATGGGTGATTCGAGAATTACTCAATATGAAAAAGAAATATTTCCTATAGCAACTAAATGTTATGGTGGAATCCTTTTATTTGAGGATAAATTAGAAGAAGATCCAAATAAAATATTTGCTCCTTCAGATAACCAAATAATAGGTTATGCATCCAACGATGTAAATTCAACGGATGCCCCAAGAAGAGGTTCAGCTAATCTTAATGAATCAACCCCTCTTGAAAATGGATACAAGTTTGTCTGGGACTTTTCTACATCACAGGCAAACGGAAGAATCTCTTCATTGGCATTAACACATTATAGAGGAGGGAAACATTTTTATGGAGACACTCATGGTAAAGATCCCTTCTTATTATTAAATAAAATTAGCTTATGGAAAAACAGAGAAGTCTCGGACGCATATAACGGATGTGTTGAAATAGATGTTGAAAACAACACCTTGGTTTCAATATGGCCTTTAGACAACAAATCTATAGAATTAGTTAAACTTAAGGAACCATTTACGAATATAGGTTTAAATGATCCAATTTACACTAAAGGATATAAAAATGAGGAAAGGATAACAATTGACGTATCAGAGTTTTTTAGTAAATTGAGTACTTGGAACGAATGTTGTTTTTATGACGGAGAAGATGGAAATTGGTATGGTTTTGGAACTTACAGAGATAAGCTAATAAGAATAAAAATAAATAAAAATGATTACTCAACGAAAATAGATGAGTGGGCATTAAATGAAATAAGATTAGGTAAATTAGGAAGTTACTATGAAAAAAATAGAAGTTACTGTCATAGATATGTATATAGCTGTATTAAAGATGGCTACCTATATTCGATAAATTCATATAGTGCGGATAAAATCTATAAAATTAATATCAATAATCCTGTAGATATTTCTGTTATAGAATTAGGTAAAGAAGTTAGGACTTCGAAATATGGGGGAGAATACTGTTACCTATATAAGTGGGGAGACTATATATTAGGTTATGAATTTGCAATTGATAAAAAAGACCAAGTCATAGTAAACAGTGTTTCTGATTATAGCGGAGAGGGAATACCAAATTTAATGATGGATCCAAAGACAATCGGGCCATTGGTCATTGGATTTGGAGGTTATGAGGAGAGGTTTTACAAACTTTTATTTCTTCATACTCCATATCTTGGAACAATTAACAACCTAGCAAGTCCAATATTAAAAACGGCAGATAAGACAATGAAAATAACCTATACATTAACTGAGGAGGAATGAAATGAACAAATTCTTTGAAATACTAAAAGTATGCTTTACAGCTATCGGAGGATGGTTGGGATTTTATCTTGGAAGCGTTGATGCTTTTATCTACACACTACTTGCTTTTGTAATAGCTGACTATTTGACAGGAGTTTTAAGAGCAGGAGTCGAAAGAAAGCTATCCTCATCCATAGGATTTAAAGGGATAGCTAAAAAGATTATGATTTTTATAGTTGTAGGCATAGCAAACCTATGTGATGTAAATTTAATTAAAGGTGATGGAACAATGATAAGAACAGCCATCATCTTTTTTTATATAGCAAATGAAGGGCTTTCTATTTTGGAAAATTCTGTAGCACTAGGTTTGCCAGTACCAGAAAAATTAAAAAGAGTATTAGAACAATTCAAGGAGGAGAAATAAATGAGTAATAGCCCATTAGTACAAGCAACAATTCTGTCACCTAACCATAGTGGAAGAAGAAATCAGAAGATTACTAAAATAGCTATCCACCACGCAGCTGGAGTTATAAATGGTAGAAATCTTGCTGGAGTATTTGTGCCAAGGTCAAGACGAGCATCGGCTAACTACAATTTAGGATCCGATGGAGTCATTGTTTTAGGAGTAGATGAATCGAACAGAGCGTGGACAACTTCATCTTCCTGGTGTGACAATCGAGCAGTCACAATTGAAGTAGGGAACTCTACGAGAGGACCTCAGTGGTTGGTTTCTGATTATGTTTTAAATAGACTAATTGATTTAGTAACAGACATCTGTATGAGAAATGGAATCTATCCTTGTACCTATACTGGAGGCAAAGATGGTGTCCTTCAAAAACACGAATGGTATAAAAGTACTAACTGCCCAGGACCATACCTTGGCAGTAAGTTTCCATATATTGCAAACGAAGTCAATAAAAGACTAAGAGGCAATAAAACTGTTAGTAAACAAACTGGCGGACTATATAGAGTTAGAAAATCCTGGTCTGAGGTTAAAAGTCAGAAAGGTGCATTTAAGAATTTAGAAAATGCTAAAAGATGTGCCGATAGATTTGGTTTAAAAGTATTCGATGTTAATGGCAAGATAGTTTATCCAACTGGAAAGACAATCGATGAGTTAGCAAGAGAGGTTATAATTGGGAAATGGGGAAATGGAGAAGAAAGAAAAAGAAGATTAACTCAAGCTGGATATGATTATTATGCTGTTCAGAAAATAGTAAATAAATTAATTTAATATATAAAGTTAGAGGAATCAATTCTTATTTTTTATTATAGGCAACAATTGTTGACAATGCCGTTTTATTAACTTAAAATATTAAAATATAAAGAAATACATCAAAAATTAGAAAGAGGTAATTAAGCTAAGTGGGTAATAATACAAAGAAGATTAGAAAACAAAAGGGCATGACACAAGGTGATTTATCAGAAATGGTAGGCGTTACTAGACAATATATAAGTGATGTGGAGAATCTAAAAAAAATACCATCAGTCAAGATTGCGTTTGATATTTCAAAAGCACTTGGATCCAATATATACGAATTATTTTATTATTTAGGCTAATCTTATATAAGATAATATTTATCCTGGAGTTAAGTTATATACATCTAGTATAAATAGGTCAGTTATGTCTTATTTAGTTTAAATTAATCACGATTAAAAAAATATATATCCATTAAATTCTCTAGATTATTTTGAGTATTTAGTGGAATAAATTAAAAACTCATATTAATCTCCGTACAATTATGAAAATTTCACAGAGATTAATATGAGTTTTTACTTTTTAATGGTGTTACGTTTAATTTTGAATCTATCAGATAATATTGATTTATAAATTTATGAAGTTCACATATTTTTATTATTTATTTTCATAATCTGGTTTATTCAAAAATTAATTAGATAATACTAAAAACTACTATTGATTAAAATAGATTGTTTGGTGTATAATTATGTCAACAATAGATGACAAACATTATGTGTCTTAGGAGGTTTTTCATGTGTAGAAATAATTTAATTCAAATTATTAATAAGGAAATGAATAATAATACAGCAAAAAGATTAGGTACAATATTCGATACTGGAAATAGTAGCTACTTTTATGATACTGGAACAGGAAAAGTTATCACACTTGATAAAGAGTCTAAGCATATTCTTAGTTCCATACTTAAGTCTACAAATGATTCAATAGAAAAAATTGACACAGATAGAAATTACTTGAATTATTTTTTAGATTTTATTGAACAAGAGAATTTATTACAAGCAATAGAGCCTCGTAGTTTTTCACATCAAAATCATTCGAAGTTTAAATTAGAAAAAATTTTAAATAATGAAATGGAACAGTTGATATTAAAGGTTACAGGCAGATGCAACTTTAGATGTAAGTATTGTATATATAATGAAGAGTTTCAGCATAATTGTAATTTTGAAAATGAAGATATGAGTTCAGAGATGGCCAAAAAAGCGGTAGATTTCTATTATGATCATTCATCAAATAGTAAATATACAGCTATAACTTTTTATGGAGGAGAACCTTTAATAAAGTTTGATTTAATAAAAGAAGTAATTGACTACTCCATTTATAAGTTTCGAGATAGATCAAACATGTTAAGTTTTTCGTTAACATCTAATTTGTCACTTATAACTGAAGAGATGATTGATTATTTTATAAGTGTACCAAACTTTAATTTGGTTTGTAGTTTAGATGGTGATAGAGAAAGTCAAAATTCATATAGACAATTCGCTGATGGAACGAATACATTCGAAGTAGTATTTGAAAAATTTAAATTAATTTGTGACAAGGCAAATAAAGAACCTGATAGTTCATTTTCTTTATCAGCAAATATGGTTTTTACTCCACCGTATACATTTGAAAAATTAGATCGTGTCAATAATTTCTATTCAAGTTTAAATTTTCTACCTAAAGATTTCTCTATTATGATTACTTACCCAGATGAAGGTAGTTTAGATGATGGTGGCTTTTTACAAACATTAAAAGACGACGATAGATACATAAAGTACTTTGTGAATGAATCAGATTTAGTATACTCAGATCCACTACAACAATGGTCTGAGGAAAAAACCATGAAAAACAAAGGACTTGACTCAAATAATAAGAATAATTTATATTTTAACTATATCAAGAGTCAATTAATTAGAATTAATACTAGATACATATCTGACAATGTATCGGCCAACTATCCATTTAATGGATGCTGTTTACCAGGTATGCGTAGATTATATGTAGATACTAAGGGTGTTTTTTATCCCTGTGAAAGGGTTGGAAAGTCCCCTAGTATAGGCAATATAGATGATGGCTTAGATTATGAATCTATTGAAAAGTATTATATAAATGAATATGAGAGCTGTTCTCTAAAGTATTGTCAGAATTGTTGGGCAATAAGATTATGTGGAACATGTTATGCTGTGAATATGTTGGAGAATGGAATAGATAAAGATTACCATGAAAAGAAATGTGATTTAAATAGATTGAGAATAAAAAATCAATTGGCTTTTTATCATGAGGCTCTTGAAAAAGAATTGGATTTTTCTATTCTTAAAGATGAATTTTTGTATTAAAAAGGTATTAACTAGACAGATATTGCCTAGATAAGGAGGATTTTTATGTTAAAAGTTGTAGATCCTATGTATAAAAAAGAAGTTACTGATGATGTAGCATTTTCATGCAGATGCTATTGTAATGTTCAGGCACAAAACCACTCTACTGGTAAATCTGGTGCTTGGTGGCCTGGAGATTGTGGGTGTGCTTGTGCACCTGGAAATGTACGTAATCACAATTCAAATAGTGCTGTAGTTGGATAAAACACAATTAGTTTTAAGTTGAAAGTTTAGTAGTTTAACGCCTAAAAGGCAATTCTGTTTGGTTAATACATACATATTTTGAGGAGGTTAGTTTTGGAAATTACAGGAAGTAAAGTATTAAAAAAAATATCAAATGAGCCTATAATAAAGTCTGTTAATTTCAGTTTTAAAGAGGGGGTTAATGGCTTAATAGGAGCAAATGGTGCTGGAAAAACTACGCTAATTAGGTTAATTACAAAATATTACAAATTAACATCTGGAAAAATAAGAATCAATTTAGAAAATGATACTGATTTATTCGATAATGAAACGATGTATTATGATAATTTAGGATATTTACCACAGGATTTTAGAGGGATTGGTGAATTTACCGTAATCGAATTTTTAAATTATATAAAAAGGACAAAAAATATCTCTAATAAAAATAATACTGTTATAGGAGATTTAGTTGATACATTATCTCTTGATAAATTTCTAAAATATAAATTAAAAAATTTGTCAGGGGGAACTTTAAGAAGAGTTGGAGTTTTACAAGCTTTAATAAACAATCCAAAAATACTAATTCTTGATGAGCCAACGGCTGGTCTAGATCCAAGTGAACGTATTAATTTAAAGAATTATTTAAATGATATAGCTGAAAATAGAATAATCATTGTTTCAACTCATATAATACAAGACATAGAAGATATTGCTAATAATGTAGTAATTATAGATTCCGGAAAAGTTGTTTTAAATGAATGTGTGAATAAGGTTGTAAGTTCCATGAACGGAAAGACATGGATGGTTAAAACAGATGCTAAAACATTGCAGGTTCTTAGAGACAAATATCCGATAAGAAAAATTAAAGAAGATGAAAGTGGGTTTTATGAAGTAGTTTTATTATCTGAATCAAAGCCGATAGATAATTCAATAAAAATCAACGCAAATCTTGAAGATGTTTACTTGTATTACTCAGAAAAAAAGGATGATAGTTATGAATTTTGAATTTAGAAAACTATATAGAAACAAGCTATTTAAAATTTCAATTTTTTTGTTCTTAATTTACATAGCTGTAATTTCTTTTAAAAACATAAATGCGAGAAATTATTATGTATATAGAAATGATGGTTTAAGTTATTTGACAGGATTATCAGCGACGAAAGCTGAAAAAAAAGATAGAAGTTCGATATATGGCAAATTTATTGATGAAGAATTTTTAAGCAAATATCTTTCTATACACAAAGATGTAATTAGTGGGAAATATGATAATTTAGATGATACATCAAGATATGTTAAGTATGAACAAAAATATAATGATATTATGATTTTAATAGCAAAGTCTTATGCTCCTTTTAATTCTTTTGATCTCAATATAGCTGATACCCTTTCTTTTGATGATCTTGATACATTTTATACTAATAGAAAAGTTAAGCTTAATACCTATTTAGATAAAACAGAATTTAAAAATTACAAATTTACCGATGGAGAAAAAAATTTTTTATTAAAAGAAAATGACAAATTAAAAACACCAATAGAATACACTTATTATAAAGGATGGGAGATTTTATTGAGCGATTTCTTTATAAGTTCAATATTGTTTGCCATATTTAGTAATGTGGTGGTTTCCAATACCTTTACAATGGACTATTCAAATAATATGAATGAAATTTTATTTGCTACAGTGGGTAAAAAAAGAATAATAAAAAATAAGATTAAGTCAGGCATATGGACAGGAGCTTTGATGTTTTTATTACCGCATTTACTCTATGCTTTTGTAATTCTATTATTATTTGGAATAGATGGATTTAATGCACCAATACAGCTATATCAAACGTATTGGAATAGTGTGTATAATTTAACTTTTTTACAGGCTTATTTGTTGATTCTGATGCTAGGAGTTTTAATAACAGTTTTTTCAATTATAATAAATATGATTGTTTCTATAATATCAAAAAAATCATTAATCTCAGTTTCGATAGTTTTAGCACTTAACTTTATCCCTTTAGTCTTATATGAAGGGGCAGGTAGAGTTCTAAAGAAAATATTATCTGTATCAATGATAAATTTATACAACGGGGAGTCTTTATTGATAAATTACAGGCCTATATTTAGGATTTTTAATATCCATATATTGCAAGCATATGCAATGGTGCCGATATGTTTAGTAATAATAATTATTTTTAGTATTATATTAAATATCCTTGCTATAAGAAATTATGAAAATTATAAATAATCATATGCTTATATTAGATAACCAAGGGTCAATTATTGTAGATTCTAAATCTAAGAACTATAGGATTTCTTTTATTATGAAAATTAGAGAACCTCATGATGGCTGGGCGCATTTGTTGGAACATTTTATTATAAATATGATTGAAAGTGAGGAATATTTCAATAAATCATTATTTATTGAAGGAAAGACTGATTATGTGAGTATAGAGATAATTATAGGAAAGATTGATGTATTTGAAGATTTGTTATTTATAATACAATCCTTTTTTTTCACACTTGGAATCATAAATAATAGTGAACTTTATGAAAGAAAAGTAGCAATAAGGACTAATATGTGTTTTATAGAATCTAAGAAGGAAGTGTTAAAGGAGATAGAAAAAAAGTTTCTTTCTAATAAGAGACAATTGAAAATTAATGAAGTTTTAATAAGTCAAAAACTAGATGAATTGCCCATAGGGAGTTCTAATTCAATAAGATCATGTAGTTTAAAGAAGATTAAAAAATATTTTCAACTTAATATTGTGGATATATTTTATATAGGAATTGTGAAGGATGTGTTGGAAAGTAAGAAAATACAAGAAAAAATTACGAGGTTGTACAGTGGAAAATATTGATGTCTATAGTTTTAATAAAATAAGAGACGATGAACTTTTTGAATTAAAAATCTTATTGGATATTGGTTCTGTAGTAGGTAATAAAGAGATAGAATTGTTATTTTTAATTTACGAAGAAATATTAAAGGACCGATTAAAAAAATTGCTAAAACATATAGATTTGAATACTATAAATTGCTTTATAAATTTTAATATAAAGGCAATAATGATAGGAAATATTTTTACTGAAATTAATATATGTTCTGATATAGATTTGTCCTCCATAATATTAGAAAAAGCAAATTCACTCATCTATGATGAAGCGGGAATTCGGGAATTCGATAAAGGATTAAACAATATAAGGGATTTTCTTAAGATGGATTTATCTGATACTTACTATTTGTTTAACTCATGTTCGTTATTTTATAAGTATGGATTAATTCCGATAAATCACATAAATAAAGAAAAATTTGTTTTGCGTCTTGAAAATATCACTATAGAGTCCTACAATTTATTTCAGTCTCAATACATAAAAAACGCAAAGATAATTATTATTTCATAGTAGACTTTGGGGGATATATTATGAAGATGTATAAAAAAATCATTTTTATTATTAGGTATGTATACTTAAGTATTGGCCTTATGTATAAGGCGAGTAAAATCAGATTTTTGATTATACTAGTGAGTAGTATATTTTTGGGAATACTAAATTCTACTATAGTTATTGCTTATAAATATCTTATAGATGGGATTTCATTTTATATCAAACACTTTACTATTGATACGTACATATTTGTAAGAGCAGTTTGTGTATATTCAATGGTAAAGTTATTAATACGTGTTATTACGCAAATAAATGATTATTATAGTTTTCAATACTTTAATGAGCTAGATAAATTTTTTACTATAAATATAAGTAAAAAGATTAGCAGATTAAAGATGGAGAGTTTTGATAATTCGAAGACTTATAATTTAATACAAATGGTATACAAAGACTCTACTTCTAAAAATAAAATGATGTTAGATATAGTTATGGATATGATACGAAATCTTATTACAATGGTCAGTGTATCGTATATAATAATTAAGTTTAGTATGTTATGTTTTTTTGTTTGTATAGTTAGTTCAATTCTTAATATTATAAATGAATTTGATGCTTTAGAAAAACTATATAATGAATATAATAAACAAATAGAAAGTATTAGATATATTGAAATTTTAAAGTCTATTTTAACAAAGTATAATTGGATTGTCGAAACAAAAGTTTACAGTTCTGTCAAAATACTAATAGGTAAAATGACAATAATATATGACAATAATTTAAAGAATAATAAATCTATAAAATCAAAATATTTTAAGCGATCAATATGTATTTCAGTATTAGAAGAGATAACAAATACTGTGAATATAATTTTGATAATATTAAGATGTTCTAAACTTAAAATAAGTATTGGGTCAGCAATAATGTATTTTCAAACCATGGAATTAGTTAGGCAATCACTTACAAATTTATTTAGTTCAGTGGAGAGTTCATATGAGAGTTGTTTATATATTGAAAAGTATTTTGATTTAATGAATTTAAAAGAAAGTAATGAAGGAACTGTTAATTTGAATAGAAAAGTAGAACAAATCACTTTTGAAAATGTTAGTTTTCGATATCCAAACAGTAATAAATTTGCTTTGAAAAATTTTAATTATACTTTTAAAATAGGGAAAAATTATGGAATAATTGGTTTGAATGGATCAGGAAAAACAACTTTAACAAAATTAATTTTAGGTATGTATGACCCAACGGAAGGAGAAATTAAAGTCGATGGAGTATTAATTAATAATGTAAATAAAAATAACTATTATAAATATTTTGATACAGTACATCAAGATTTTATAAAGTATCCATTTTCGTTAAGAGAAAATATAAGTATTGGAAGCTCGCATTCAGGAGAATATGAATTAATTTCTGATAATGGTATAAATGAGATCCTCTCGCAAATTAATATTTATAATAATGAAAAAGATAAACTGAACTTTGACTATGATAATGTACTTGATAAGAGTGTAGCTGGAGGGATTGAATTATCTGGAGGAGAATGGCAAAAAGTGGCTATAGCACGAGCCTTGTACAACAGATCTGAAATTCTGCTTCTGGATGAGCCAACATCATCTATAGATTCATTAACTGAAGAAAATATTTTTAATCTGATAAATAAAAATAATGGTGAAATAATGAATATTATAATATCGCATAGGTTGAGAAATCTTGTAAAAGTTGATGAAATAATATTGCTTGATCATGGTGTGATGGTTGCTAGTGGTTCTCATCAGACGCTTTTAAAGAATGAACTGTATAAAAAACTTTATAATAGTCAGGATTATAACATCTTAAACGACATAAAAAATTGACCAAAACATTCAGAAAACTGAGATTCCATTCAAGTGAATATTTCAAATGAAAAATAAAATATTTACAATTTCACTTATAACAATACTAGCGTGTAGTCCGATCTTTTTTGTAGGTAAATATCAATTATATGGATTTTTAGTGGAATTAAATTATATTGATAGTATATTTTATTATTTCCATTAGCGTGGAATATATTTTTTATTTATTATTTTTTCGATGGTAAACCTTCCAGTTACATAAGTATAATTTTCTTTTTCATAGGGGTTCTAGCATCTCTATATTTAAAAAAGGCATTAAAAAAATGATATAAACCTATTATTTGATAGTGACAAATTAACAAATAAAAATGTAATTAGCTATTTAGACCTATTAGTATTTCAATTGAAATACTAATAGGTCTTTTTTGTTTATTCAAGAATTTCGATATTCATGAAAATTCATTACTCAAAACTAATCCATTTGTCCTAAGGAATATAGAGGAAAGAAAATTAGGGTTAAAAATAGCCTTAATTTCTTTGCCTGTGATATAGGAGGTGGAGTATGAGAGTAAAGAAGCTTGAATGTGAAAAAGAAGTTGTAAAGACTGAATATACTGAAAGGGATTTAAAGGCAGAGCTTAATTTCTATCTATCAGATAAGTTCATCCAAGACCTCTTTCTTTTAGATGAAATTAGCCTTGAAGAATATAGGAAAATTAGGAGAGAGAACATTAAAAAATTCAGACCTATTCTTTCAGAATTATTGCTATAAGACTTGATATATAGTCATTTGTACGGGAATATAGCACTAAGAGAAAGAGAGGTGAGACGATGAAAAAGATAACAAAAATAGAAGCAAATCAAAAAGAAGAATCTACATTAAGAGTTGCTGCCTATGCAAGAGTATCTACAGACGAGGAAGCTCAACTGGTGAGTCTTAAAACACAAAAGGCACACTACGAAAAGATGATAGCAGAGAACAATTCATATACTTTTGCAGGCCTATACTTTGACGAAGGCATCACTGGAACAAAGAAAGAATGTAGAGACGGTCTTCTAAAAATGCTAAAAGACTGTGAAGACGGAAAAATAGATTTTATCCTAACCAAATCAATCTCAAGGCTTGCAAGAAACACGACAGATTGTTTGGAAATCGTAAGGAGACTTCTCGATTTAAACATTGGTATCTATTTTGAAAAAGAAAACATTGATACAAGAACCATGGAAAGCGAGTTGATGTTATCCATACTTTCATCCCTTGCAGAAAGTGAGTCCAGGTCGATATCAGAAAATAACAAATGGTCCATAAAGAAAAGATTTCAAAATGGAACCTTTATCATATCAAGTCCACCCTATGGCTATGAGAATATAGACGGAAAGATGGTAGTGAATGAAGAAGAAGGAAAAATCATAAAAGAAATATTTGAACAGTATCTTTCAGGTAAGGGAACACATAAAATTGCAGAAGACTTAAATAAAAGAAAGATTAAAGGACAAAAAGGAGCAAAATGGCATGGATCGACTATAAACGGAATCTTAAAAAATGAAAAATATATAGGCGATGTCATCTACCAAAAGACCTATACAGATGAAAATTATAATAGACACAAGAATAAGGGAGAAGAAGACCAGTATAAGATAATAGACAACCATGAAGCCATTGTAAGTAGAGAGGACTTTGAGAAAGTTCAAGACCTAATAAGGATAAGGGCTATAGCAAAAGGAAATGGAGAAAACACTAAAAGATACCAAAATAGATATAGCCTATCGGGGAAAATAAAGTGTGGCGAGTGTGGTTCAAGCTTTAAAAGAAGACATCACTATAATGGCAAAGAAAAATATATAGCTTGGACTTGCAGTGAACACCTTAAAGATATTAATAAATGTTATATGAAGTTTATTAAAGACAAGGACATAAAACTGGCATTTGCGACTTTAGTAAACAAGCTAGTCTTTGGAAAAGATAGTATCCTTACACCACTCTTAGAATCCTTAAAGAGAGTGGACAGCAAGGAAGAAGTCGAGAAGATAAATGGAATTGAAGAAAGACTAGAAAAACTAAAGGAAAGAAAAGAGGTTCTAAGCAAACTAATAACTTCGGGAGTTTTAGATGCAAGTGTTTACGCAAAAGAAAGCAGTGAAATTTCTAGTGAAGAAAGTTATCTACTCAGGGAAAAGGAAAGAATTAAAAAAGCCATCCTTGGAAATGATGAAGAAATAAGAGAACTTGAAAAATTAATAGGAATCTTAGGAAAAAGTGAAATGATAGATCACTTTGAAGATGACTTGTTTGAAGAAATCATTGACCACATTCAAGTTGTTAATAGAGAGACCCTTGATTTTCATTTAAAGTGTGGACTTGTACTTAGAGAGGAAGTGAAAAATAATGTCTAGGTTATGTTATGGCTATACCATAAGAGACGGAAGATTAGAAATTCAAGAAAAAGAAGCGGAGAATATAAGAAAAATCTTTAAAAACTACCTTGCTGGCAATGCCCTTATAAAGTCAGCAGACCTTGCAGGCGTGAAGAAAAACAGCTCCAGTGTAAAAAGAATCCTTACCAATAAAAAGTATTTAGGAAATGAAATCTATCCCAAGATAATAGATAGAGAAAGCTTTGAAAAAGCAGGTCAAATGTTAAAAGAAAGGGCAGTGGCCATGGGACGAGTTTGGGAAAAGGAAGAAGAGATCATTAGAGTTCCATGCAAGTTTAGATACAAAAGTGAAGAAGTTCTACCACTAGATCCCTTTGAACGAGCGAGTTATAAGTATAGGTTAATCAAGGTGATAGATGATGAATAGCAAGGTCATAGTAATACCAGCGAAGAAGAAAAAAGGAAATTCCATCAAGGAATCAGAAAAGAAGAAACTGAGAGTGGCAGCTTATGCGAGGGTATCAACAGATAGCGATGAACAAGCAACTTCTTATGACACTCAAGTAGACCACTACACAAATTATATAAAGAAAAATCCAGATTGGGAATTTGCGGGAGTTTTTTCTGATGAAGGAATCAGTGGAACATATACCAAGAAAAGAGCTGGCTTTAATAAAATGATTGAAGAAGCCATGGAAGGAAATATCGACTACATCATTACAAAGTCCATATCGAGATTTGCCAGAAACACACTAGACTGTTTAAAGTATATTCGTAAACTAAAAGAAAACAACATCCCAGTCTATTTTGAAAAAGAAAACATCAACACCATGGACGCCAAGGGAGAAGTCCTCCTTACCATTATGGCATCTCTTGCTCAACAGGAAAGTCAGTCCTTATCTCAAAATGTAAAGTTAGGCGTTCAATATAGGTTTCAACAAGGTCAAGTCCAAGTAAACCATAATAGGTTTTTAGGCTATACAAAAGACGAAGAAGGAAAACTTGTCATTGTTCCTGAAGAAGCAAAAATTATAAAAAGGATCTACAGAGAATATTTAGAAGGAGCAAGCCTACGAGATATTAAGGAAGGGCTAGAGAAAGATAAGATAATAAATGGAGCAGGAAATAAGAAATGGCATGTATCGAACCTCAATCAAATATTAACTAATGAGAAATACATGGGGGATGCCCTCTTACAAAAGACTTATACAGTGGATTTCCTGAATAAGAAGAGAGTAAAAAATGATGGAATTGCACCTCAATATTATGTAGAAAATAGCCATGAAGCCATCATACCAAAAGAAATCTTCATGCGAGTCCAAGAAGAAATGGATAGACGAGCTAATATGGTAAGTGGCAAAGGAAAAAGAAGAATTTATTCCAGCAAATATGCCCTTTCAAGTATTGTCTACTGCTCAAAATGCGGCGATATTTACAGGAGAATAGCATGGAATAACAGAGGGAAAAAGTACACCGTTTGGAGGTGCTGCACAAGAGTAACCCATGGACCAGATGCCTGCCATGCGAGAACTATTAAAGAAGACGACCTACAAGAAGCAGTCGTAGAAGCAATCAATCAACTTATAGCTGAAAGCACAGAATTAAAAGAAATAATAAAAGAGAATGTAGAAAAAGCCATCATAGGTGATAGAAGTAGTGGAATAGAAGAAATAGACAAAGAAATGCTGAAGGTTCAAGAAGAACTTTTAAAAGTAGCTAATGCCAAAAAAGACTACACAGACCTTGCAAAAAGGGTGGAAGAGTTAAGAAATGAAAAAGATAAGATACTACTAAATATGGCAGAAGAGAAGAACGAACTAAGCAGACTAAAGGAATTAGAAGAGTTTTTAGATAATCAAGAATTAGAAATAGAAAGCTATGATTAAGAATTGGTAAGAAAACTTATAGAGAAGATTATAGTTTATGATGAAAGTCTTAAAGTGATATTCAAATCAGGACTTGAAGTTGAAATAGAAAATTGACAGGTATTAAAAGTAAATATACAATAAAAATAACAGTACCCGACACGCCTCTTAGTATAATGCGGACCAAGTCGGGTCTTTTGATTTTACTTAATAGACTTAATATAATTGGTATAATCTTATCATAAGCAATTGAGGATAATCGTAATTAAATAAAAAATAAGTAGCTAGGTTAATAACCACTTATTAGAAAATCCTGAAATTTCAAATATATCATCAATTGAGATGCTGGTAAATTTGCCCTCATATTTATTTTTGATGGAGCTAATTGATGAGATTAAAGACTGGTATTCTTTTTCGGGAATAACTAGTTTAAGGACCAGTATTAAATCGTGTAAATTTTTTCCAGTATAATTCTCATCAAAAAACTTTTCAAATATAGCGGTTTGACCAGCTTTATTCAATGAGAAAGAATACATGACTTCATCATGGGCACAAACATTTCTGAAAAAATTACAGATTTTAATTATGTCTATAAGTTCAGTTTTACTAATTTTTTCTTTAGAATGGTAACTATCTTTATATCTTTCACCAAAATCTCTAGCAATTTTATTTTGAAGAGATTCATCTAGGGAATTATAAAAATAAGATATATTTCCTAAAGTAAGGAAATTTACAAGAACCCAAAGAGGGATGTGGTCATGCTTTTTTATATAATGCTTAATAGGTTTCTTGCCATTTGAATTTTTATTTTCTCTACTTATGGCATTGGATAATGTCCCTATATTTTTCAAAACATAATTTAGCTGATGCTTTGATGCAGAATAATTTTCAATTTGTAAGTAAGGATATAGTCCATCTCTGTATAAGTCTGAAAAATGATAAGCACAGGATGTTTTTAGAAGTTTCTCAAAACGGAGTAGAGAAGAAAAAATAACTTCTTTTAATTCACGATCCATTTCATGAAGGGCATAAATTTCTTCAAAACTACTACCAGCTTTATATACATCTTCTACCTCATTAGAAGATTTATTGTCTAAAAATGGAGTTTTATAGCCATTGATAAGGTTATAATAATTAACTTGTGATAAAATGATCTTAGCATATTCTGGATTATTAATGTCTAAACCTCTATTTGAGAGTATTTCAATTTGTTCATCATAAGTTTTAAACGGTTTACTCATATACACACCTCATAAAAAAACGCCCCGCCACGTATGGCAAGGGCTTGTTCCTTAAGTAAATTATAGCAGAATTATACTTAAAGTCAAGGATTGTAAGAAATAATTTTTAGATATGTTCCCATATACGAGGCTTCCCTAAAAAATTACAATTTTATCCATACTGACCACTCAAGCCACGCAGAATGTATAAGTTTAATTTCAAAAACAAATTAAGTGGCTGTAAAAAATTAATAAGGATATTTAAAAACATGATAGAATTATAGCGATGATATGAAAGGATAGGTATAGTATTATGAATTTGTTACAGAAAGCAGCTGCAAATGAGTTAAAAAAAACAAATGAAAGAAAAAAGTTGACAATACGAAACCAGGTTGATGATAAATACGATGTTTATGAAATTCCATTATATCTTTTATATTACAACGACCAAAATGGACGTATAAATACTTTGTATAAAAAATACAGCTCTACTCATGGATTAATAAGTCCTAAACCAGGAGATTCAGAATACAACAAAATTTTTGAAAAATTCATTTTTGAATCTAACACTCAAGCAATGAAAGACACTAAACAATCTATTAAAGACAAGTCTCAACAAGAACCTGGAGTTGTTTTACCAGATGGTAGAGTAATTGATGGAAATAGAAGATTTACTGCTTTACGAATGATTGAAAGAGAACGCAATATTCCACAATATTTTAATGCAGTAATATTACCACTAGACCAAAAGTCAAAAACTGATGAGAAAATAATTAAAGAACTAGAGTTAGATTTACAATTAGGACGCGAGGAAAGAGTAAACTATGATCCTATTGATCGTATTTTTGATGTCTATAATACTATAGAAGTCGAAAAATTAATGACTGTTGAAGAATATAAAAAGGCATCTGGTGCAAAAAATACTCGAGGTATTAATCGAGACATAAGGCTGGCAGAATTGATTATAAAATTTATAGAAATTGTTTCTCCTGGAGGAAATCCTATTGATAAATTTTATTTAGCCAGAGACTTGAAGTTAGATGGACCTATTGAAGAAATAGAAGGTGAAATTAACAAATTAAAATCTGATAGAAAAGAAGAGATAAAAGATGCTGTATTGGTGTATTTAATAGCATCTAAGACAATTGAAAAACAAAAAGATTCTACTCGTATTATGAGAGACCTAAAAAATAATATAATAAAAGATAATGATAGATTACAATATTTTTTATCTTCTGCTGATGATAAAATTGATATTATTATGGATACGTTTGAGGATAATCCTATACAATCTTCTAATGAGCTTAAAACAGTTATTGAGCAGAATAATGAAGCAAGAGAAAGCGCAGCTAAACTAATTAGGTCTACAGATAGGCTTATCAATAAAGGAAAAATTGAAAATGAAAGGACTAAGACTTTAATAGAATTGGAAAATATAAGGGATTCATTATCAGAGATAGACCCAGAAGATTTTTCAGAATTGACACAAGATGAAAATATAGAAGTAAGAGAAATAATTAGTGAAATTACTGATATCTTATATAAATTAAAGAAGGAAATGTAGTTATGGCATTTTCAAGTGATATAAAAAATAAAATAAAACCTGAGTATTCTTCTAATTTAGTAGAAGAGTTTTATAGACCCTTATTAAGAGAGGCTGATTTATATCAACGAGTTTCTGGATATTTTAGTACATCAGGATTAGATTTATATTCAGAAAGTTTAGAAGAACTAGCAAAAAATGGCGGCAGCTTAGAATTTATTATTTCAAAGGAAATAAGCAAGGAAGACTATGACAGAATTAAGGCTGGTTATGATTTGCTAGAAGAAATTAAACCACTTAATCTTGCACAAAGAAATGAACGACTGACCTCTAAAACCCAACAACAACTTGGTAATTTAGCCTTTATGATTGCAATGGGAAGGGCTAGAATAAAAATAGCCCTAACTAACAAAGGACTTTTCCACGATAAATTTGGAATAATTACGTCAGGAAGTGAAAAAGTATTTTTTAATGGGTCTGCCAATGAAACGGAAAATGGCATGCAAATAAATTATGAGAGTATAAGTGTTGATACTTCTTGGGACTCAAGTGAGAATGTTCAATATAGAATCAATTCTAATCAAGAGAGATTTGAAAGATTATGGAATGACAAAGAGGACGGAGTTAAGGTTGTAGAAGTTTCTGATATAGCCTATGAAGAAATAGCCAAATATCAATCACAGTCTAATATAAAAGAGATAATTAAGATTGATGACCAGGATAGCAAATTAGCTCAGTATGATAATGCAATATTATTTAAGTATTTAAATGATACTGTAATTCGAATTGATTCCACCGATATCAAATTATCGCTTAATGACAGAAAATTAAAACCAGGTAGTGACTTATCAAGATTCTTTGAAGAAGACTATTCTACTATAAAAAAATCAACAACTTATAGAGACATAGAAAGAATTATTAAAGTTACCGAAGAAAGAGCTGAAAGAAAAAATATAGAAGTTATAGTTAGTAAAGCAGTCTCAGAGTATCTTCAACAATATAAATATTCGATAGAAAAATATAAAATCTTAGGAGATGTATTTAAAGGTGAATTAGTAGATTTTCCTACTGACAAGAAAGATTTTTATAAAGAATTTTCAAAAGTAGTTCAGTCTGAGGTCAGCAGGCCGCTTTATGAAATTCACTTAAGATCTGCATACTTTATGTACGAAATGGCCCGAGCTGCAAACTTTTCTGTCCCTGGAGCTGGTAAAACTGCAATGTTACTTGGAGTATTTGCGTATTTAAATAGAGAAAATGCACCATTTAATGAAAAGATAGATAGATTGCTAGTAGTATCTCCATTGAATGCTTTTGATAGCTGGAAAAGAGAATTTAAAGCTGTTTTTGGTGATAAAAAGGTTCTTAGATCAATCGATTCACAAACTTCGTCAGATTTTGGATATGATTTATCAGTTAATTGGGGCGTGAGCAATTTGGTTTTAGTTAATTACGAGTCATTACCAAAATATTTGTCGAAGCTAAATGAAAATATAGATACTAATACAATGCTTGTATTTGATGAGGTTCACAGAGTAAAAAATCCAGAGGGAACTAGAGCAGGAAAAGCTTTAGAGTTATCAAAAAAACCTAAATTTAAATATGTATTAACAGGTACTCCAATTCCTAACACCTATCAAGATATCTATAATTTTCTACACATTTTGTATGGTAACGAGTACAATTCATATTTTGGATGGGACCTTGGTTATTTATATGATCCAAAAATAAGGCAAATTAAAGATATAAACTCTAAGTTATATCCGTTTTTTTGGAGGACAAACAAAAAAGATTTAAACGTTCCAGTGGCTGAAGAAGATTATATAGAAATAGTAGGGGCAAGCCCTGAACAACTAGCTTTAGCTGAACTTATTTATTCAAATGAGGAGTCTAGTCTAGCAAAATTGATAAGACTTATTCAAGCCTCAACTAATCCGGCTCTTGTAAATAGAAAAATTAATTATAATGAGTTAATGTCTTATGACGATGACGGAGATATACACACAATAACAGAAAAGGAATTTAATTCTTTATTGTATAAAAATGGGAAAAAGAATTCAGAAAATTTATACTCAGACCTAGATTTGGAAAATATGAGATCGCCTAAATTTGACAAAGGAATTGAATTAGTTGAAAAACTTGTTAAAGAAGGCAAAAAGGTTTTAGTATGGGGTATCTTCGTTGATACGCTTTATAAGATAACGAACACCATAAAAGAAAAAGGAATCAAAGTTAACCTAGTGTATGGTGGTACCAATAAGCTTGAGAGAACGATGTTAATTGATGAATTTAGAGATGGAGATGTACAGGTTTTAGTTTCTAATCCACAAACTTTAGGGGAGTCGATTTCATTACATCAAACAGTTCACGATGCAGTTTATTTTGAATATAATTTCAATTTAACTTTTATGTTGCAATCTAGAGATAGAATTCACCGTTTAGGACTTAAAGAAAACCAATATACAAGATATTATTATTTACAAACAGCATCAGAATATTTAGATAGTTATCGCCCTGGATATATTGATGAAAAAATATACGATCGCTTAAAATACAAGGAAAGATTAATGTATGAAGCTATTGACGATAAAACTCTATCAATAGAATATAGTGAAAATGAAATACTAGATGCAATAAAAATTATTGATGAAGAAAGGCAAAGAATGAATAGAAATCATGAGTAAATCAAAAATTAAAGTTGTTGATTTATTTGCTGGTGTAGGAGGATTTCACCTCGGCTTATCAAGGGCAAGTGACCAATATGAAGTAGTTTGGGCTAACCAATATGAGCCATCTAGGAAAAATCAGTTTGCTTATAATATTTATAAAAAGAATTTTCCTAATACACCAATAAGCAATGAAGATATAAAAGAAGTAAATAAAGATGAGATTCCAGATATGGATTTGTTAGTTGCAGGATTTCCCTGCCAGGATTATTCAGTTGCAACATCTGGAGCCAAGGGTATTGAAGGACAAAAAGGAGTGCTTTGGTGGGAAATTCATAAAGTTTTATCAACAAAGGAACCGAACTATTTACTACTTGAAAATGTTGATAGATTATTGACATCTCCTGGGGTAAATAAACAAGCTGGTCGCGACTTTGGAATTATACTGAGAACTTTATCTGACTTAGGTTATGGAGTTTCTTGGAAAATGATAAATGCAGCAGATTATGGATACCCTCAAAGGAGAAGAAGGACGTTTATATTTGCATTTAGAAAAGAAACTAGATTTTTTGATAATGTAATTAAAATATCAAAAGAAGATGATGATAAAATTGGGGACTTTATAAAAATAATGCCTCCATTTTCAAATACTATGACAAATGAATTATTAGCTAGCATTGAAAAAGTCGATTTAAATTCAATTGAACCAATAGAAGAATTCTCAAATAACTTTTCAGTAAAAAAAGGTTTTAGAAAGACTGGAATTATGGTTAATGGAAAAGTTTTTATGGCTGACTACACTCCTGAATTTAGAGAAGAGACGGCAATTGGAGACTTATTAATATCAAATAATAGCGATGAAAGTCTTTATCTAAGTTCAGAAAAGATTGAAAAATTTATAAAGCAGAAGAAGGGATTTCAAGAAATAAAGACCTCACGTACAGGACATAAATATAAGTATGGAATGGGCAGTATGCAATTTCCGGACTCACTTGATAAACCAGCTAGAACTATAGTGACATCTGAATCCACAGTGTCAAGGATGACTCATGTGATTAAAGATTCCGGAAATAATCGATTAAGAGTTCTTTCGCCAATAGAAACTGAAAGGATCAACACATTTCCAGATGATTGGACTAAATTAGAAGGCGTTAATAATTCAAATAGGTATTTTACAATGGGGAATGCACTAGTAGTAGATTTAGTTAAAGAAATAGGAAATGAAATATTAAAAATTATAAATAAAGATTGTTCCTGAAAATTATCAATTGTATTACTGGAAAATATAAAATAACTATCTAATTAATTATCTTGTGATAATTAATTAGGAATAATGAAAAAACTAAGGGATAAAGCAAAGAACTTCCTTATCTAGGAGGGGGTTAGGTGGATTCCATTTAAAAATGGAGATATAAAATGTTAAATGGACAAGGCAGGAGAAAATATTTAATCTACTTTATAATAATGTTTGTTCTTATGATTATTTTTTTAAGCTACGCTTTTAAGCACCCAGAGGCAAGTATTAGGATTCCAGTTGCTGTCCTACACATTTTTTATCTTATATATGTAATAGGAATGCTTGCTTGTCTTGTAAAATTTCTTAAAAGTAAAAAATAAATTATTAATTACAATAAATTTTTAAATTAAAAAATTTAGATAAGGTCAAAGGGAAAGACGATTAAGAAAATATCTTAGTCGTTTTTTTGAATCTTGTATTTTTAAGATAAAAGGACAAATAAAATTGCAATAATTAGAAAAAAGTATTAAGTTACTTAGAAAAAGATTGTAAAAAAATGATATTATCTATTTAGAGGAAATATTAAATATAGACTTAAAGTACATTTGTAAAATTTTAAGGGGGATAATTTATGAGAAAAAGAAAGAGGTATAAAAAGAAGAGGAAAAAGCTATTTATTTTGCTACTTCTTTTAGTTTTGCTCTGTCCCATAACTTATCGCTACAAGGATGGTGGCACTGTTTCTTATAAGGCTATTTTATATTCCTACACTAAGTACCACAGGATGGAAGAGGATGAGTCCTATTTTACAGGAAGAGAATTTTTAGTTTTCCCCTTTAATTTTCTAAATTAAAAGGATTAAAATATAGTAAGAAGGAGGCAGGGCATGGGACAAATTATTGAGTTTCCAGATGACAAAAAGTCGAGGGAGAGGATCCAAGAGCTTAAAAAAACTTTGGAGGACCTTGTTTTTGAAAGGGATAATCTTAAGTTTGTTATTTGTGAAAATATTAAGACTGCATATATGCTTACTTTTGGCAGCTTGGAGTACAAGCTTTACAAGGCCTATTGCAAGTATCTTCGCTTGAAGAGAAAAAGAGATATGATTCAGGCGAAAAAGAACCGTCAAGAAAAAATTAGGATGGAAGTTATTGACAAGAAGCTTGATGAAGAATTTGCCGACTACAAAAAGAAGTTAGATGAAAAAGTTGATGAGATCAACCATGTTCTAGAGCGTTCAAAGGGTGAATTGCTATCTGAGGAAGATGCTAGGCTCCTTAAAAAACTTTACAAAAATATTGTCAAGAGGTTACATCCAGACATCAATCCTTTGATTACAGATACAGAAAAGGAATTATTTTACAATGCAACTGAAGCCTACAAGGATGGCGACCTTGCAAGTCTTCAAATTATTTACGACATAGTTTGTAGTGGCGATGACAAAGATAAGGGAGACCTTACCGGCAAGTCCCTAGAAGATGAAGTAAAAAGGCTAGAGGATTTGGTGGATCAAGTTCAAAGAGACATTGACCTAATTAAGTCAACGCCGCCCTATAGCTTAAGCATTTATGTAGAAGACGAGAAGAAAAAGGCAGAGAAGTTAAGGGACTTAGAGAGAGATTTAAAGAGTTTTGAAGATGCAATAGACACGCAAGAAGAGTGCATTAATGAACTGATGAGGGATGAATCATGAGCGACTTAGTAAAAATAGATAATGGCGATTTAATTGAATATCTCATGAAGACTGGAAGTGGTCTTGACTTGCCCAAACCCTTTGAGAGAGATATTTATCTTTTTGACACCTATGTTGCTGGCACGACACACATTGAAGGTATTGAAAATATTGGTGAAAGCCTCAAAGATGGCGATCGCTTAGTTTTTTATCGCGAGCCAGAAAATGAACACGACCCCCAAGCCATTCGCATAGAAACTTTGGGGAAAGAAAAAATCGGCTATGTCCCTCATAAAGATAATGTCATCTTTTCACGACTAATGGATGCTGGCAAGGTCCTCTTTGCCAAAGTTGTAGAAAAGGAAATGCGAGGCAAGTGGCTCAAGATAAAAATTAAAATCTACCTTCATGAGAGCTAGGGGAAATATTTGAAGTATAAAAAAGATTTAGATAAATAAAAATTATAATTATTTATTGACTTAAAGAATTATGGTATTAATAAAAAATAAAATATAGTCAGCTCTAATGGACGCTGATTTTTTTATGTAAAGGAAAATTTACAGGCTATGGCAGAAATTTTATAAAAGTAATATTTTTTAGAAATTACTTTTGTGATAAAATAGCTTAAAAGAACACTTTATCTTGTTAAAGGATATTGGAGGATATTATGATTGATAAAATTATTGACGACAATGAAAATATATTGTGGAGAGGAAAGCCCAATGCCTTTCTATATATTATAGGCAAGCCAAGCATTTATTTGATTGCATTAATTTGGGGGATCTTTGACTTCTTTTTTATTTCTAATTTTTTTAGAGAATTTAGCTTTATGAATGGATTTTTCAGAGAATTTAGCTTTATGAATGGTTTTTTTATAATTTTCTTTATAGTTCATCTTTTCCCTGTCTGGTTTGCAATTTTAATGCCAATTTACAGGATTTTTAATTATGGAACTATGGAGTATGCAATTACAGACAGGAGAGTTTACATCAGCCAGGGCATTTTTGGAAGAGATGTAAATAATTATGAGCACAGAGAGCTTACAAATTTGAAAGTAAATGTAAATTTTATGGAAAACATCAAGGGACTTGGCACAATTATCCTAGCTTATAAGGGCGAAGAGGGAAATTCATCTTACAGCTTTAAGGCTGATAACAATAAATTTATTTCCATTGAAGACCCCTACAACGTTTACAAACTTCTTAAAAAAGTATCTCTCGATGTTACAACAGACCAAGCCTATCCCAATGCATATAGACCTGAAGAAAACACTGGCTACAATACAAAATATAAAAACATGTAAAAAAGAAAAGTCGCTGAATGAAAAATTCATTATTCAGCGACTTTTTTAGGTTAAATAAGAATAGTACTCTGTGTAATTTTTAATTAATAACCAAATAAGTAAATGGAAGATTCATAAACTTTATTGTCCACGATTTTTCTTGCACAAGCGTAACCGCCCTTTTTGCAATCTTTATTGAGAAGGTTGGCATTGTGTCCAGGAGATTTTATCCATCTTGTTAGTGAATCCTCGTTAACATCACCTTTTACAATTCCTACACTATAATAGGAAAGAGCTAGGTTTTCCCCGAGAGAATTGTTGTATCCACCAGGGCTATTGTGGTCGCCATCGCCAGTATTTATAAACTTTTCAACTTCTTCTTGAGCTCTAAGAAGTGCAAGTTTGTTTAGCTTTTCATCTTCTTTAACAACGCCTATTGACTTTGAAGCCCTATAGTCGTTTAACTTTTTCATAAATACTTTTGAATCTCCAACTGAATTAACATTTATTTCAGGCTCCTGTTTTGCACCCTTTGCCTTATTTGCCTTTTTGTTGCCTGCATTATTTGCTGCATTTTTTGCGTAAGTCAAATTAACATCTAAATCAAAATTTTTCCAATTCAAATTGTAGCCCAAGGCTTTAGATAAATTTTCAATTGGAGCCATTGTGTCATCATCCTCTTCACAGAAGTATGGCATATTTATTTCTGCTGGAAGTTTTTCTGTCCTGCCATCTATAATTATTGAAGAGTTTTTTTGGGAGGCAGAAGGTTGAATTTGTCCTACAGCAAAAGAAACTGTTAAAAAACTCAATAAAACTAAGGATGCTGCAATAAATTTTCTAAAACTAAATTTTGTATTTGTTAAATTGAACCTTTTCATAATCCCCCTCCAAATATTATAAATTTTATTTTAAAACTAATAGTCCATCTAAGTGGTAGAATCGATTATATTATATACATACCATAGAAGAGACTATTTAAACAAAAATAAATAAATTTTTTCAAATTGTTTTTATTTATAAAACAATTCCTTCTGTTGAATTAAAAATAACAGTAAAATACATAATTATCAAGAATAAAATAAAAAATATTTTTGTACTATTTAGATACATTATAGACTTAGGCATACAATTAACTCGGATGGAAATAATGTACCACCAAAATAATACATTTAAAAAATAAATAAATACACGATTTCCATAGACTTTTTACATCTCCCAAATTGCGTTGTAGAGAAAGTTTCATTTTAATTAATATTGTTTTTTTGTAGATTAAACAGATATAATATAATTGAAAAGAGAAAAGAAATTATAAATGTGATAAAATGTTTTTAGAAATGAAAAGGGGGATATTATGTCAGAAAATAAAAAAATCGCCATTCAAGAAACTTATGGCGAAAGATTTCAATATTGTTGGGGTTGCGGTCCTAAAAATCACGAGGGTATGCATTTAAAATCTTATCCATCAGAAGATGGAAGTGAGTGCATAGCAAAGCTTACTCCTGATTCAGTTTACACTGGTGGCGTTCCTAAGAATCTTTTTGGTGGAATGATTGCCATGCTTTTCGACTGCCATGGAACTGCATCTGCTGCCTGGTTTAAACACCACGACCTAGGTCATGACCTAACTGAAGACACAGTAATCGGTCGCTTCATCACTGCAAGACTTGAAGTTGATTTTAAAAAGCCAACTCCAATGGATACTGAAATTACAATTACTGCCACTGCTGAAGAAATTGGCGAAAGAAAAGTTATCGTAAACATGGTAATGGAAGCTGATGGGGAAGTTCGTGCAAAGGCAAAGATGGTTGCCGTTGGTGTAAAGGACAATATGTAATTTTTTAAAGAGACTTTAGAGGTCTCTTTTTTTCTATTAATTTTTATAATTTTCCCGGCAAAAATGATAAAATGAAGAGAAAATAAATTGAAATTTTAGTAGGAGTTTTTATGAGTTTAAAAAATAAAAAAATTGCATATATTTTTCTTTATCTTGCCTCCTTTGCTATAAGCTTTGGAATTTTAGTCTTAGTTAATAAAATTGAATTTGTTCCAATAGCGAATAATCTCCTCCTAGGATTTGGTTTTTTACTTTTTATTGGTCTTCAAATTTTTTCTATCTACAAGTTTACAAAATTAAAAATTAATAAGTACAGTAAAATATTTATCTTCATCCTAATTCTAATTATAGGAGGAATTTTTGCCTTTTATATATTTTTAGCCTCTGTCTTTTCGGGCAAAGAAGAGAATCGAAGTTTAATTTATGATGGCGAAAAATATTATATTTTAAATGTGGGCTGGATGGATCCTCTTTATGAAGTCTACAGAAAAAATTTCATCACCATGGATAAGTTAGATAAAGAAAGGCTTGGCGAGATTTTTTCTGATTTGAGTAAAGTTAAAGATGAGGACCAGAGAGAAATTTTAAAATTTTTAATTTATGGAAGGGAAAATTTTACAAAAGAAGAAAAAGAAGAAGATAATCACCATGTAAAGGAAAATCATCAAGTAGAAGAAAAACCTGAAGAAAAAAATCTAGCAGAAGATAAAAATGAATTTTTAAAAAATTTTACAGCAGAAGACGCCATAAAAATAGAAAATTCAGACTATGGACTTCTTGAAGTAGACCATGCAGGGGCAAGGAGTCGCTGGTTCTTCGTAAAAATAAAAGGCGATGACATGAAATTTATTTCAGAATTAGAAGAAACAAGTCCAGAAGTCAGTGTAAGAGTTGATGAAAATGGAATTATTTATTTAAAGTTTAGAGACATAAATAAAAATGAGACTAGCTATATTTCAAGAGACGGCGGCAGAACTTTTGAAAAATGAGGAGAAAATATGGAATTTATTCTTGGTATTATTGCAATATTTTTTGCGATTAAAAATATAATAGCTTGGACTCATGGAAAGGATCCACAAAAGTATAGATTTTTGAGCCTTGCCTTTACATCTCTTACAATTTTTTTTTT
>NZ_KV804738.1:65068-82816 GCF_001811425.1 Peptoniphilus sp. HMSC062D09
TTTTTTTTTTATTATATGGGAGCGGAGTTTCTATCAAAAGGAGATATAGCGGGCGCTTTAGATGTTGTTCCTACAATATCAGAAATTTTATTCTTTTCCACAATTGCTTCAATAATAATAAATGGAATTACGCTTTTTAAGATAAAGTAAAGTGAAAACTTTGAAAATTTTGCGGACTTTTTTATTTATTTTAAAGAGAATTTACAATATGATGATATAATGATAGGACTAAGGATTTCGGAGGTTTATTTTGAAGAAAAAAGAAATTTCCACAGCTATGCTATTTATAATTTTATTTGGCATTGTCAGTTTATTTTCCGACATGACCCATGAAGGTGCAGCTAGCATTAGGGGAGCTTATCTTACTGTCCTTGGTGCATCAGCTGGGACAATTGGTTTTATATCAGGTCTTGGCGAGCTTGTGGGCTACTCCATGAGGTATGTCTTTGGGAAAATTACTGACAGGACAAAAAAATATTGGCCCATGGTAATTTTTGGCTACATCTTAGATATTTTGGCAGTGCCTGCTCTTGCTCTTGTTGGCGAAAAGGGTTGGATTGCGGCATCCCTTCTCTTGGTTGTGCAAAGAATGGGCAAGGCTATAAAGAAGCCTGCCAAGGACACTATTATGTCCTTTGCTGCCTCCCAAGAGGGCGTGGGTAAGTCCTTTGGAATACAAGAGATGCTAGATCAAATTGGTGCCTTTCTTGGTCCAGTCATGCTCTACCTAGTTATGTTATTTAAGACAGAGGGCAGCACCTTTGACATCTATAGAACTTGCTTTGCCTTTTTGGCTATTCCTGGTTTTATTACAATTCTTCTCTTGTTTTATACCAAGATGAAATTTCCAAACCCAGAGCACTTTGAGCCTGAGTCAAAAAAAGAAGAGGCCTTCCACATGAAGAAGTCCTTTATATATTACATTGCAGGTATTTCCTTCTTTGCCTTTGGCTTTATTGACTACTCAATAATAATTATGCACATAACGAGAAATTACACGGCTGTGGCGGGAAGCCTTCAAGAGACATCTGCTATTATAAATTCTGGTTCCATTCCACTTCTCTATGCAGGGGCCATGCTGGTGGATGCTATAGCGGCACTGATTTTCGGCCACATTTACGACAAAAATGGAGTGAAGGCACTTGTCATCTCCACAATAATTTCTGCTCCCTTCTCTCTATTTATCTTTGGCTTTAAGAGCCTACCAGCACTATACCTTGGACTTGTCCTTTGGGGCATAGGAATGGGTGCCCAGGAATCAATTTTAAAGGCGGCAGTGACTTCCATGGTGCCAAAGAAAAACAGGGCAACGGGCTACGGAATTTTTGAATGTTCCTTTGGATTTTTTTGGTTCTTGGGGTCTTGGCTACTGGGAGTTATGTATAGCATCTCCCTAGCAGCTATGATAATTATTTCTATAGCTGCGCAACTTCTTGCTATTCCACTATACTTAAAGGTTGCAAGGGTAAAATAAAGGCGGTCTCCGTCTTTTTTTATTGCATAAATTTCTCAAAAAACTTTAAGGAAAATTTACAATTTTTTTACTTTTCCTTTAAAAAAAGGCAATTATATTGTAAGATTAAGTTGAGTAAAAAATTGGGAGGATTTATGTCAATTAATTATTTTATCGAACTATTGGGAGGGCTTGCTCTCTTCCTCTACGGCATGGAAATGATGAGCAGCGGCCTCGAGCTAGTTGCAGGTGACAGACTACGCGTTGTAATCGAAAAAATGACATCGAGTTTTTTTAAATCAATACTCGTTGGTACTTTCGTAACTGCCATAATCCAGTCATCTTCTGCGACAACAGTTATGGTTGTGGGTTTTGTAAATGCTGGACTCATGACAATTTATCAAGCAGTTGGAATAATTATGGGGGCAAATATTGGTACAACAATAACTGGTCAATTAGTTGCCTTAAACATTTCCACTATTGCACCTATAATTGCATTTGTAGGATTTTTGCTAAATACTTTTTCTAAAAATAAAAGGAAGAGGTATATTGGTCAAGCTATAATTGGACTTGGATTTTTGTTTATGGGAATGCAATTTATGAGCGAATCCATGGAACCTCTTAGAGACTATCCTGGCTTTGTAACTCTCATGACAAAGTTTGACAACCCAATTCTTGGCGTACTTGCAGGTACAGCTATCACTGCAATACTCCAATCATCTTCTGCATCTCTTGGTATTTTGCAGGCCATTGCCAACCAAGGTGTAATGCCACTTCACTCAGCCATGTATATAATCTTTGGATTTAACATTGGTACTTGTATTACATCTGTCTTGTCATCAGTTGGTTCATCTAAGAATGCCAAAAGAACAGCATTAGTCCACGTGCTCTTTAACATTATTGGTACTATAATATTTGTAACTGTTTCCTTTATAGTTCCAATTGATAAAATAATAATTAGTTTTTCAAGAGACTTGCCGGCGGCACAAATTGCCAACTTGCACACTCTATTTAACGTTGCAACATCAATACTTTTGTTCCCATTCTCAAGAAAGCTCGCAGATTTGTCCTTCAAGATCATTCCTGGTATCGACAAGGAACAAGAAGAGATGTCTCTACAATATATCAACAAAAATATTGTCAAGGACGCGCCAGCTACCTTTACTGATGTGAAGGCAGAAATTAGAAGAATGCTTGAAATAGTAAGTCAAAACTATGAAAATTCAGTTAGCCTCTTGAAGAATTTTGACGAAGAAAAATACGATGAAATATTTAGGCGTGAAGAAGTAATAAATTATTTAAACAAAGAAATTTCCGCCTTTATAATCGACTCCCTAGGCCTTGCCATGAATGAGCAAACTTCTGCAAACTTTGCAGCCTACCTTAGAATTTCAAGGGACATGGAAAGAATTGGAGACCACTCCAAAAACATTGCCGAAGTTGCAAAATTAAAGGAAGACCAAAGTCTTGCCTTTACAGATAAAACCTTTGAAGAATTAAAAGAAATAAATGAAGTAATTGAAAAGATGTTTTCTTCAGCCCTTGGCGAATTAGACAAGGACGAAAGAGTTGCCTTTATGAGATCCTCAAATGAATTAGTTCAAAAAGATGCTACACAATTTAGAAACAATCACATGCTTAGAATGAGAGAAAAAATCTGTGACCCTGAAAGTGGACTTCTCTACGAAAAGACGCTGGCAGCCATGGAAAGAATTTCATCCTACATTTCTAATGCGGGAAAACTTGCCATATAATATTTTAAGATCTGCTCTTTGGGGCAGATTTTTTTATGCCTTTTTAGGAAAGCTTTAGAAGCTTTGACCTTTAGAAAATTTATATGGCAAAAAATTTTTTGAGCCTATAGATTTTCATAAAAATTTTTTATGTCCCACAATGGGTATATGTAAGATGGAGGAAGTAATGGAAAAAAATAGAATTGCAGACTTAAATAAATATATAGAAAAAAACTATCCCAAGGCAATTTTTATGGAGTCAAGTGAAATAGAACTCCCAAACTTTTTGCAGAGAGACTTTCAAGGGGCAGATAACAATTGCACCCTTGCCAGCCTTACGAGAATTATAAATTATTATTTTAAGGACTTGGACAAGTTTGAAATTTATGGGGAAATTTTTGAAATCGCAAGGAGAAATGGCTACTTCAAAGAAATTGGAACCCTACCCTTTTTTATTTCTCGCATAGCCAATACTTATTTTAAGAAAAATAAGATGAAGATAAAGGCGAGAGGCATCTACCTGGGAAATTTTTATTCTCATGTAAAAGAGGAGATAGACAAATTTCATCCAGTCCTCATGAACCTGGCCACTGGCTACTACAAAAATCACTCCCTAGTTATTTTTGGCTACTCACTTTATGAATTTAGGGGAATGAAGATAAAAATCCTTCATGTCTATGACGGTTGGAACAAGACTCCTTCCTACATAGACTACAGCGACCTCAAGGGCTTTATGAATTTTCCAATTTTTTCTTACAATATTTTTAACATTGACTAATTTTGTCAAATATAATAGAGTTTAGGTCTAGAGAAAAGGTGATGTTATGGAGAAATCTTATTTAAAATTTTTAGTTTCAGAACTGCTTTTTGTAAAGGAAGACACAATAATAAATTTGATCCCCAAGACTTACGAGAGATACGGAGAAATTTTTGGCGACCTAGAAAATTTTGTGGACACTTTAAATTTAAATATAAGAAAAGTCAGGAGAAACATAAAATTATTGGACAAATTTTCTCCTGAAGATGCAAAAAGAAAGGCTGAAGAAGAATTTGAGAGAGAGTTTAAAGAACTTGAAGAGGAAAATAAAAATAAGTACGCAAAAGATGAGGGACCTGTAATTTCTGACGAAAAGAGAAAGGAAATTGAGGACATCTTTAGGGAAGTTATCTTTTATTACAGCCCAAGCCTAAATGATTTTCCAACCGAGGAATTTGAAAGGGCAGAGGAACTTTTTAAAAACTGCGACAAGGATGGTCTTTTAGAATTTTTAAAGAGAGATAGGCCAAGAGAGCTCGATATAAGTAGTGAGAACTTGCAATATATGAGAGAGGACCTAGAAATAGAAATCTCCATGATCTTTGACAGGTTTCCCCTTAACCAACTTGATATGCTTGATGACAAGGAGGCAATAGACTTTAACCTAAAGAGGCTAAAGGGCGTCTACGAAGAGTACCAAGAGATCTACGGAGGTCTTGGCGAAGAATTAAATATAAAAATTGCAGAAAAATATTTACCCCGTAATTAATACGGGGCATTTTTCTATTTTCTTGAACTTTTTAAAATTTCACGGGTAATTTTTATTGCAAGCCTTCCTGCTATAAGGCCCAGGATCAGTCCTGCGATTATATCACTGGGATAATGCACGAAGAGATACATCCTGGAGAAGGCAATGAGTCCTGCCAAGATTAGGGCAAGGGCTCCTCTTTTTTTGTTGTAATAATAAATTACAGATGCAGCGGCAAAGGATGAGCCAGTGTGTCCCGATGGGAAGGAATATCCCATGGGCTCCCTTATTAAGATTGCCACATCATCTACTGTGAAGGGTCTCGGTCTCGCTATTATTGGCTTTAAAATCAAGAGACCAAAGACAGAAAAAATAATAAGAGCTACTGCAAGGCTAAAGCCCTCTCTCTTCAATTTGTTATTATTTTGAAAGAGCAAAAATATTGCAGCAACAATCCAAATAAATCCTCCATTCCCAAGGCTAGTTATAAAGATCATAATATAATTTAGTATTGGAGAGTGGAGACCCTGTAGCGATTCTAAAAACTTTAATTCCATTATTACTTATTATTAAATTTATGCTTTACAAAGCTTACAAAATTCTTCATGTCCTTTTTTAGGAAGGCGTCGTTGTGGTAGACCATGTAGTAAGTTCTCTTTATAGAGAGACCTCCTATCTTGTGCTTAACAACATCTTCGTCCTTAAAGGATGAAGATGCGCCAATGGAAAGAGCATCAGAATTTTTTACAATATTTAGAACCATGTCCTTGTTTTGGCAGATGAATTTTAAATCAATTGGTATGCCTTTTTCACGAAGGAAATTTAAAAGCATTTTTTTAGAATAATCATCTAAATCGCCAAGAACAAATTTTTTGTTTCTCAAATCTTCTGCGTCAAGCATTTCCTTGTCTTTGATTTCAGAATCCTTTGAGGAAATTATAAAAATTTCATCTTCAAAGAAGGACTCAGCAGAATTATCACAAATGCCAGCATCGCCATCTATTATGGCAAGATTTATAATGCCAGAATTTAATTTTTCAATTATTTTTTCGCGTGAATCAACATATACTCTTAGGCTGACATCTTCTTTTTTCTTTTCATAATCGTCGATTATTTCAAGCAAAAATTGAGAGCTAAAGTTTGAACTCACACCAAGATTTATGTTGTGAGCAGTAGATGAACTTTGCAAAAAAACAACAGTATCTTCAAATTGTTCCAAGATATTTAGGGCAAAATCATAAAGCCTTAAGCCAACATCTGTTATGTATAACTTTTTTGAAATCCTATCGAACAATTTTACATTGTACTCGTTTTCTATTTGCGAAATTGCGTGGGAAACAGTTGGCTGCGAAATTTTTAAATTTTTTGCAGCGTTAGACATATTCTTTGCCCTAACAACTTCGATAAATATTTCCAAATCCCTTATAGTCATATTAACCTCCTTAAACTTATTCTATTATTATTTTTAAGAAAAATCAAGATTTATAGTAAAAAGGTTATATTTTTATTTTTTAGTAAAGATTCTTCATTCTTGTTGATAAAGGAACTCATCAAGAATAAAAAAGATTTGTAAAAAAATAGACAAAAGCCTTAAGCTTCTGTCTATCACCATTTATTTATATCGTAGGTCTTAATGTCCTTAAGCCAATTTTTATCATCAGCCAAATTTTCTTGGAAGACGCCCTCCTTTTTCATGTAGTCTATAAAAAATAAATTAAACTTTTCTGCGCCTACTACATTTAGGTGGTGTGGATCGTAAAAATCTTCCTTGGATAAATTCATCTGGTCGTTAAAGTCGTTGAAGTCGATAAAGCTTGCGCCCCTAGCCTCTATTTCCTTGGCAATTACTTTTATGTTGTCGCTATACAAGTCGTAATCGTAGATGGGAGTCTTGACGAAAAATAATTTCACTCCATTTCTCTCTGCCAGGTCAATTATTTCGTCAAGAGCAGCCATATTAAAGGCAAAGTAAGTTTTTTCATCATAGGCATGAGCGGACTTCCTAAACTTATTTATCTCAGCTTCTTCATTATTTTTAAAGTTTTGGCTCTGACCCTTTAAGAGGACATAGCCCTTTAAGTAGTCATCATAGGAAGCCTTGTCAAAGTCGTAGTCCTCATCTTTTAATTCATCCCACCTGCTGTGGTAAGCCACAAGAGGAAGGATTGCCTGTGCCTTAAAGCCCTTGGGAACTTTTTTTGCAATCATTTCAATTTTATTTTTTGACATAGGCATGTAGTCTGAATAAGAATTTACCACGCTGGAATCTTCTGTGATCCTATAAATTGCTGATTGAATGTCCACAAAGATGACACTTGGATTTTTTCTCTTAAGAGCATCTTTTACATAGGAGGCAGTGATCCTTAGGGGCTGACTTTGTGAGGCGAGGACATAGGATTTTACGCCGGTCTTTTCATAAATCACAAGGGGCTCAAAGGAGCAGTAGGAGTGACTTGTGCCAAAAAACATGGCATTGTAGTCTTCAGTCTCGTTAAAGAAGCCGCCAATTTTATTTCCCATGTCCCAAGGCTTAGCCAGGGACTTTCTCATGAAGAGATTATTTAGCTCTAGGCTGCCGAAAATTATTAGGGCAATAAATATTATTGATTTTAAAATTTTTAGAAATTTTTTCATTTTATCACCTACAAAACTAGAACTGGAAGTAAATAAAGGCGGATTCAGAAAATTCTGGACCATAGACGCCGAAAATTATTATGGCAAAGATAAAGGCAAGGTAAATTATCCACCTTATTGGAAGAATTATTTTTAAAACTTTTTCGCTTAAATTTATCTTGTTGTACTTAAGCACATCAAAGATAAATAAAATAGCTACGCCCACAAGAAGGGGATAAATATTTGCTGTGCCAAATTTAGTCTTAGAAAGGTCTTCCATCAAATTTAAAGATCTTGGATTATTTATAATTGCAAGGAGATATTCATTGCCGTGGTGAATATTTTCTGCCCTAAAATAAATGAAGGCAAAGACAACAATTATAAAGGTGAGGACTCTTCTCAGGCTGTCTAATAAAATATTTCTCTTAGACTTTTTATTGATGCCCAAAATATTTTCAAGGACATTAAAGACTCCGTGAATGAGACCCCAAAGGACAAAGGAAAGTTCTGCCCCATGCCAAAGCCCACTTACGAGAAAGACCACAAGAAGGTTAAAATATTTGCGAAGGTCTCCCTTTCTGTTGCCGCCAAGGGGAATGTAGAGGTAGTCCTTAAACCAAGTGGATAGGGAAATATGCCACCTTCTCCAAAATTCTGTAATGGATTTAGATAGAAGTGGTTCTTTAAAGTTGTCCATAAGGTCAATGCCTAGGATCTTCGCAGATCCCTTAGCCATTATAGAATAGGAGTAGAAGTCGCAATAAATTTGTAGGGTAAATAAAATCCCAGAGATGATTAAGATCTCCCTAGAAAAATTATTGTAATTTCCAAAAGCTTCATTGACGAGAATTGCTGCCCTATCGGCAATAATTAATTTTAAAAACATTCCATAAAAAAATAGGACAAGACCCTTAACTAAGTTGTCGTAGGAAAATTTTCTAGGTTTTTTTATCTGTGGAAGTAAATTTACACTTCTTTCAATGGGTCCTGCCACAAGTTGAGGAAAGAAGGAGACAAAAAGTGCGTAGTCAATAAAATTTTCTTCTGCCCTTATGTCCTTTCTGTAGACATCAATTGTGTAGCCAAGAGCCTGGAAGGTGTAAAAGGAAATACCAACGGGAAGGAGGACATCAAGGGCCAGGTTAAAATCTTTGCCAGAAAAATTATTTAAGAGGTCTGCAAAGAAATTAAAGTACTTAAAGACAAAGAGTATGCCCAAATTTATAAAAAAGCACAAAAATACAGCAAGCTTCATTTTTTTAACCTGCCCTCTATTTTTCTCAATATAAAGACCTGTCATGTAGGTAACAAATATTGAGAAGACCATGAGGAGGGTGTATTTCACATTCCAAAAGCTATAAAAAGTGAGGCTTGCCAAGAGCAAAAATATATTTTTAAGTTTTTGTGGCAATAAATTGTAAAAAATTACAACTATTGGCAAAAAAATCAAGTATTCAAGTGAATTAAAAAGCATAAAATCCTCCAATCACTTTATATTATAGCAAATGATGGAGGATTTCAATATTTGATTATTAAGGAGCGACGCTCATCTTGTACTCTCTAGGAGTTTTGCCAGTGTACTTTTTGAAGGTCATAGTAAAATGAGGCTGTGAAGAAAATCCACACTCATAACTTATGTATTCCAAAGTTTTTTTGTCCTCTAAGAGAAGTTTTTTCGCCTTGTTTGTCTTTAGGGTATTTAAATATTGGCAAAAAGTGTATCCTGTCTCTTCTTTAAAAAGTGAGCAGAGATAATTTTTTGATAGGTGAAGTTTTTCTGCAAGCTCTTCTAGGTTTAAGCCTAAAGTATATTCGCTGTTTATAATTTTTAAAGCCTTGTCAATTATTTCGTTTCTGGAAAAATCCATTTCATCGAGAAGGGAATTGGAGTAAGATTCTATTAAATCCTTGGCAATATACTTGAGAGCTGACTTGTCTTCTGCCTTTTTTAATTTAAGGGTGAAGTCATCGTGTATCTCTGTTAGATCCTTGTTATATGTAATTAGAAAATATGTATACAGGAAGGTGTTTAGGTCCTCAATTTGTTTTTTCATCTCATCTAGGCTCTTGCTAAGTGAATTTTTCGAAATATTTTCAAAAATCTCGTGAGCACAATTTATGCATTCGGGCTTTGCCTTTTCGGCAATAGTAAGATAATTTGTCATAAGTCCTCCTTTAGTATTTAATTTTATTTTATGTGGATTATTAAAATTTTGATAAGCATTATCTTTAACCCAATTATAAGACAATTGATATTAAATATCAACAAATAAATTCTATAAATTTTTAAAAAATTTTTTCTGTGAAATTTTTTGCATTTTGACACTTTTTGTTGTAATATATTGTCCTTGCGAAAAATTATAAAAAAATATTGGCGAGAAAAATTTTCTTTGAGAGACTTTGAGATAGGAATAATTTTAGATTATTTTTAAAATATTTCTTGGCGACAAAAATTTTAAATTAAAAATGAAAAGAAAGAAGTCAAATATAATTTTTAAAATTTTTATAATGTGGTGTCAATTTTTACTAAATAGCATATAATAAGAGCAGGGAGGGATTACTGTGACAATTTCAAGAGACAAAATGATTGAACTAGAGAAGAGAACAATAGAAGAATTTAAAATTGATTCTCTTATTTTAATGGAAAACGCAGGAATGGGAATTTTCCGCGAAATTAATCAGTACGATTCCTTTACGATAATTTGCGGTAAGGGAAATAACGGTGGCGATGGACTTGTCATCGCAAGACATTTGATTCTCAGTGGAAAAATCGTGGAAGTCTTTGTTGTTGGCGACAAGGAGACAGAAGAATTTTCCAAAAACTTAGAAATAATAAAAAAACTTACAGATGTAAAATATATAGAAGATGATAATTTTGACGAACTAATTGAATCCATTGAAGTAAATGAAATTACTGTAGACGCAATTTTCGGCACAGGACTCAATAGAAAGTTAAATAAATTTTACAGGTCTTTAATTGATGCCATAAATATTCACGGCAATTATATAATTGCTGTGGACATACCTTCTGGCATGGACGCAGACACAGGCGAAGAATATGGCAACTGTGTGGCTTGTAATGTTACCTACGCAATATCCGATATAAAAAAGGGTGAGCTTTTGAATAGCAATGTGGGAGAGCTTAAGAAAATATATATTGGGATTGTGAGGTACAAGGATGAGTAAAAAAATCAGCAGAAATATAAATTTGACAGAAGGCTCAATAGTTGAAGGTCTAATAAAATTTGCAATACCACTACTTCTCACAAACTTTTTGCAACAGCTTTACAACACTGCCGACCTTATGATAGTTGGTAGGTTCGCTGGCAAAAATCCCATGGCAGCAGTTGGTGCAACGGGACCTGTTTCCAACTTACTAATTGGACTTTTCTTGGGCCTTACCACTGGTGCATCTGTGGTCATATCCCTATACTATGGGTCAAATGACAGAGAGGCATTAAAAAAATCTGTAGGTGTTTCCTACTTTCTTGGACTGGCATCAGGACTCTTTATAACAATTTTTGGTTATCTTACGACGCCCTTCTTCCTAAGGATAATGGACACGCCTCCAGAAATTCTTAATGATGCCACAATTTATATGCGAGTTTTCTTCATGGGCACTGTTCCAATTTTAATTTACAACATGGGGGCATCTATCCTAAGGGCCACTGGGGACTCCAAGAGACCCTTTAACTTCTTGTGTGTGTCAGCTATAGTAAATATTGTCCTTGACCTCATCTTAGTAGGCTGGCTTCAAATGTCAGTCTTGGGAGCAGGCATTGCAACACTAGCATCACAAGTTGTATCAGCAATCCTAGTTACTTATTCACTACTAAAGACAGACGGGTCTTATAAGCTTAGAAAAGAAGAAATAAAACTTCACAAGCATGAAGCCAAGAGAATATTCGAAGTGGGCATACCTACGGGAGTGCAGACAGCACTCTTGTCCTTTACAAATGTAATTTTCCAGGCAAAGATCAACTACTTTGGTTCCGATGCCATTGCAGGTGTTGCAGCTGAAGGAAGAATCGATGGATTTTTATTTATGTCCCTTCAAGCCATAGCCCTTGCGGCAACAACTTTCTCAGGACAAAATTTTGGGGCACAAAAATTCGATAGACTAAGAGAAGGCATTAAAGTTTCCCTTTTAATAGTCTTTGGAATCTCTGCCGTCCTCTCGGTAATTGCCTTTACACTGGCAGAACCACTTATTGCAATATTTAATCCAGACCCAGATGTAGTAGCCTACGGTGCCGACTTCCTTAAGATAATAAGTCTTGGCATTTGGTTCTTTGGACTTTCAGAAACCATTTCTGGCTTCGTAAGAGGAAGCGGACATGCTATGGGTCCAATGATCATTTCCCTGCTTACAATTTGCATTTTGAGGCTGGTAGTAGTTTACTTTGCAATGCCAATTTTTAATTCCATAAGAGTAATAAGTATAATCTATCCAGTGTCTTACTTCGCAAACTTCTTATTGATGGCAATTTACTACAAATTTGGTAAGTGGAGAAAAAATATAGATATGTAAAATTTGGCACCACAGGTGCCTTTTTTATTGCAATAAAGTAAAGTTTTATTGTAAACTATACTTAATATATAAAAAGCAGTGATGATATGAAAAAGAAAAGCATTTTTTTAATATTAATTTTACTTGGAGGAATTTTTTGGAGCCTCACAAGCTTTAGACGCTATCCAAAAAAAATCGTGGCAGAAGTTCTCTACACCATTGACGACAGAATTTTTGCCTTTGCCGATGATTACCTAGAAGACTTTGGCCTATCAGATATTTTTAACAATGTAAAGACCTCTGGCGACTATGGCATAAGGTTAAGCAGCCAAGGCATAAGTGGCGACAAATTAAATATTATAAACTTTCAAAGCGCAAGTAATAAGTCCAGATATTTTATGAAGAGGAGAGAAAAAGACAATAATATAGAGACAGTTGGCGAAAAAATTGTAAATAGCGATGTCTACCTCTATAGGGAAGACTTGTCCCACTTGCCCCTATACATTGACAGAAACACTATGGTGAACCTCTCTCGTGACTCTCATGTCCTAAGCGATCTGGGCTACGATATAGACAACAAAAAATTATTTCTCCCACCAGTTTCCTTTTCTGAAAAAAATTCAGAGCTGAAAAAATATGTGAAAAAAGAGTGGACGGAAATAATAAGGACAACTCATGTGAAAAATATTTCAGACAATAAATTTGAAATCAAGGTCAAGTCCAAGGACCTGGAAAAACTTATGAATAAGGTGGAAGAATTTTATAGAGAAGAAAATTATTTTCCCTACACTTATATAAGCAAAATCCTGGAAAAAGAATTTAAAAATATTTCAGGTGACCTAAAAAATAGGGATGACATAGTATTTTACATGGATACCGATGAGGAATTAAACCTCTTAAAGCTTCAGTCAGCTGACAAAAAGTACAGCCTAAAAATTAAGGAGGACTTTGAATTAAAGGTGCCCCACAGGCATATTTATATTGAGCATGAAGAAAATGAAAGCCTAAAAACTATTAAGGGAAAGATTGATGACAGGAACTTCAGGATGAGCTATTATCCCAAAAATAGTAAGCTCATCTATCACGACGAGCTAACTCACATAAACGCCAGCTTCTATAATCTCATCAATTCCAAAAAATTCAAGGTCATAGCTGACATAGATGGCAGCAAGATAAAAAAAGTCAACTTCAATTTTTACACAGTCCCAAATAAAATAGAAAGAGAAAAAAATTATATAGAAATTTTAAAATTAAGTGAAGAAGATTGGAATAATTTAATAAAAGGAGTAAGGAATGAAAGATGATTTTAACCAAAAAAGCAAATTAATATTTAGAATATTATTTGACTCCCTAATTGTGGGGACCTTCGCAGGGCTTTTTTCAGTTCTCTACAGGTTTGTAATAATGAAAATGGATTTACTCCGAAAAAATTTGTACAGCGAATTTAATATTAAGTCCCTTTTAATTTTTCTTGTCCTTGCAGTAGTAATTTCTTTTATAATTTATAGGCTCTTAAAATGGGCGCCCCTATCAGGCGGCAGTGGAATACCACAAATTCGCGGCGAAATCCTTGGCAAATTTAATATGGATGAAGTGCCAACCCTAGTTTCAAAAATAGTGGGTGGCGGACTGGGTAACCTCATGGGATTTTCCCTTGGAAGAGAAGGTCCATCAATACAAATGGGTGGCGCAGCAGCAAAATTTATAGGCAAGACCTTGAAAAGACCTCCCGACGAAATAAAATACATGATAACAGCAGGGGCAGCAGCAGGACTTGCCGCAGCCTTTAACGCGCCAATGGCAGGTTGCATCTTTGCCATAGAAGAGCTCCACAAGACCTATTCAAAGTATGTCCTCTTGCCAGCCCTTATAGCATCAATAACAGCCAACTATGTGTCCTTTGTCATAATGGGGGCGGAAACATCTTTCTCCTTCTTCGTGACAGAGTCCCTACCCATGAATTTAATTTGGCTGGCAATACTAATTGGCATCCTGACAGGTTTAGTTGGAGGACTTTATAACTTACTAATAACAAAATTTCAAGACCTCTTCAAAAAAATAGATTCAAAAATAGTGAAGTACGCCCTACTTATGGGCGTGACAATAATAATTGGCTTTAGCTTTTTTGAAGGAACAGGTGGCGGCCATGGACTGCTTGAAAAAATGGCAAAGGAAGAATTTGCAGTAAAATACATTTTGGCAATCCTTCTCGTGAAATTATTTTACACAACATTTTGCTACGGCTCAGGAGTGCAAGGCGGAATCTTTTTGCCAGTCCTAGTCATAGGTGGATCTTGCGGAACATTAATATTTGCCCTACTTGGAAAGAACCTTGACCTAGATCCCTATTATGTCAACTTCATAATACTGGGCATGAGTGGCATCTTAGCATCAGTAGTTAGAAGCCCAATCCTTTCAGTGATCTTAGTAACAGAGATGACCAAGACCTTTGACCACTTAATTGCCCTATCCATAGTGGTTGTCGTCTCCTATTATGTGGCAGAAATCTTAAAAGTTGCCCCAATTTATGACACTCTTTTCGAAAGACAACTAAGGGACAAAAACCTACTCAGTCCAAAAGAAAGAGAGCTTGGCGACTATTCAGTCTTCGAGTACACAATCACTGGCGACCTAAAAATAATAGGAAAGAGCCTGAGAGAAATAAATTTCCCAAGGCACCTAATAATAATGTCAATAGAAAGAGAGGGCACAGAAATCGTTCCAACAGCAGACGACTTGATCCTTTGGGCGACAAAATCACAGTCCTAATAAAGGCAGAAGACGCCCTAGAGATAGACAAATTTTTAAAAAGTGAATAAATTTTAAAAATATTAAGATTAATAAATAAATTTAAATATTTTAAGGGAACCAGACTTTTAAGAAAAAGCCTGGTTTTTTATAAAATAAATGGATTTAACATAGTATTATTAAGGATATTCAGGTATAATGAAAATATAAGACTATTTTCACATATTTTGCAAAAAAAATATTTGAAAATTAAAAAAATTTATAAAAAATAAGGAGGAAGTATGAAGGCAATAAGTAGAGCTGGCAAAATAATTTTCGCATCCCTAATATTTATCATGGCAATATTTATAGGTAATGAAAAGGTTTTTGCAGCAAATGTTTCTAGTTTTGATGAATTAAAAACTGCTTTAAGCGGAACAGACACAGAAATTAATATCACTAGCGCAGATCCAATTGAAGTAACAGAAACACTAATGATTACAAGAGATGTAAAAATCAGTGGGGGGGCTTAAAGCCTCTAATCTAGCTACAAAGGAGCCTGAGAGTGGAAATATTTTTTATGTAGAGGAAGGAAAAAATTTTGAATTAGAAAATATTACACTTGATGGAGATAATAGGGCTAGAGTTATTTATTCTAATGGTGGGATACTTAAAATAACTAATTCAACTATAAAGAATGGATATCCAGGTGCAAATGCCAAAGCAAATCCAGGTGGAGGTATATTTTTAAAAGGTGGTTCCCTAGAAGCCAAGGACACTAACTTTATTGGAAACACACCTGGGACTAACACAAAACTTCCAAAAGGTGATGGCGATTTAAACGGTGGTGCTATTTATTCTGGCAGCACTAAAGCTGATATTAAAATCACTGGCGGAAGCTTTGAAGATAACGAAGTAAAAGCTTACGGACACGGAGCAGCGATTTATCAAGAAAATGGTATTTTAAATGTAACAGGAACAAGCTTTAAAAATAATAAAGGTCACGTTGAAGGCGGAAATGCTGGTACTCAAGGGGCATGTATCCACACAAGAGACAAGGTAAAAGCTACAATTTCCGGTGTTACAGCTGAAATCGCAATAGGTTTTAACACAGGTGGTTTTTTAAGATCATGGAAAAGTGATGTAACAGTTACAAACTCTACTTTTACAATAGCTGGATTAGGTGACGGATATGGCTACAGCGGTGGAGCACTTTGCTTTGAAGGCGGCACAAGCAAAGTTACTGGATCGACTTTTACATGCGCTGGATCAAAATTAATTCACGCAGGTGGCTTTATAGATATTGTAGGTAGTGGAACACACACAATTGACGGCAACACCATGACAGGAGCTGGAAAAGAAAACGGACAACAAATAGCTTCCTTTGGAGGAGCCATCAGTGTTGAGGAAGGAGCTAATGCTACTGTAACTATTAAAGGCAACACAATCACCGGGGCATCGGCTTCTGATAATGGTGGCGCCATTGCAATCGGAACACATAAAGGTAAAAGCACACCATCAACAGTAACTATGAGCGGCAATACCATTTCAAATGCCGGAACTTTATTTTGGGGAGCACAATATGGTGGAGGAGTATTTGTAGCTCCTGATGCCACAGTTACTATGACAAAAGACACTATTAAAGACACAAGATCTTCCTATGGTGGAGGAGTATATAACGAAGGTAAATTAACTATAAGTGGTGGATCATCACTAACAGGTGGTGTTGGCTCAAAACTAGGTGGAGAAATTTACAATAACGGTGACTTGACTGTAGATGATGCTACAATTACAGGGAACTTTGTAGGTGGAGCAGCTTGGCAACAATATGCAAGTCACGGCAAAAACTTTGAACTTGGCGGAACAAATATCTACGCTGAAAAAGATGTAACTATAACACCAAAGGCTACAATTGCAACAGGTAAAGACGTAAGAGTTTTAGACGGACAATCAAAAATACTTTTAACAGGTGCCTTAACAAAAGAAATAGATGTTTCTGTAAGTGAAACTCCTGGAGGTAGCGAAACTCAAAAGAGAAGAGTTGGCTATGTAGTTGCAGAAGGTAAAGATGGATATGTAGCAACAAAGTCCGATGCAAAATTCTTACACTATATAGGCAGAACTAATAAAGAAGACGCTAGTCACTATTCAAATCAACCACGAGCAGCATTTGCAGATGACAAAAGCACTGGTGAGTGGGATTTTGTATTAGACAAAGACAATAAAAAGGTAGTTCTTGGTCAAAGAGTTAAGCTAATTTACCACGGCAATCTTGGTAAATTAGGTGAAAATGATTCAGCAGAAAAGACTGTAGATGTTTACAAAAATCCTAATTTCTGGGAAGGACAATTAGAAGAATACCAAGTAGCTGATCCTACATTGGATGGAAGCAGCTTTATGGGCTGGTATTTCTGGAGAGATGGTGCTACTGCTGGAGATACTGATGACTCAATTCAAAATATAAAAATACCAGATGATTTAAGAGAAGATTTATTTGATTTCTCAAGAGTTAAGTTTGAAAACAATGTAAAAGACACAGATAAAATAATCACTCCAAATGTTATAAACACTTACGCAGGTTGGTCTCAAAATATAAGTATTCCAGTTTTTAAAGAATGGGTAGATGCTAAAGATAATGACAAAGTTGATGTAACTGTAACATTAAAGGGCGGAGATGAGGAAAAAACTCTTACTTTAACAAAAGCAGAAAATTACTTTGACCAATTTGAAGATCTTAAAGTATTTACAAAATCATATCAACCAAATGAAGAAAAAAATATGAACTTAAAGTTCATTCCTAAGACATATAGCGTTGAAGAAAAATCAATAGATGGATTTACTACAAGTTACTCACCTCAAAGTATGATAGCAAATCAAGTAGCGGAAGTAAGTAGATTTGTAGTTACTAACAAAAAGACATTCAAAGTAACATATGAATTTAAGAGTGGAACAGAAGGAAAAACTCTTCCAGATGCTATTAAAGAGCAGTTTCTTCCAGAACCAGAAACTGGCAAAGAAAATGGAGCGAAAGTAACACCAAGTAATCCAAAAGGAACAACTTACGAAGATACCGAAAATGAAGGCACTTGGACTTTCCAATCTTGGGAACCAGCAGAGCAAACTATAGAAGGCAAGGACGTAAAATTTGTCGGTACTTGGAAATTTACTGAAAAAACTTCAGACTTCACAATTACAAAATCTGTTGAC